>DATLFF010000435.1:0-6549 GCA_035524915.1 Gemmatimonadota bacterium
AAGACGCCCTGTCTTACTCCCTATGGAGTAAAACGGCCAGGCGCGGCACCACCAGGTCCGCGAGCGCGTCCACGAACTCCCGATCGGTGTTCGGCATGGCCGCGCGGGCGTACGTCATCCCGTTCGACTCCGCCGCCTGGCGGGCCTCCACGTCGAGGTCGTAGAGGACCTCCAGGTGATCGCTCACGAATCCGATCGCCTGGAGCACGACCGCCCGCTCGCCCCGCGCGGCCAGTTCGGCGACCGCGTCCAGCACGTCCGGGCCCAGCCACTCCTCCCCCGTCCTTCCCGCGCTCTGGTAGGCGAACTCCCATCGCTCGACGCCGGCCAGTGCGGCCACGGCCTCGCTCGTCTCCCGGAGCTGGTCGGGGTAGGGATCGCCGCTCTCCAGCACGCGAGCGGGAACCGAGTGGGCGGTGAAGAGCACGACCGGGTCCCCGCCCGCCGCCGCCCGCGTCGCCGCCAGGCGCGCCGCCAGGAGATCCAGGAAGGGCGGGTGGTCGTGCCAGGAGCGGATCAGGTCAATCTCGAGGCCCGGCGGCCGCGCGTCCTCGGCGTAGCGTTCGTACTCGGCGACCGAGCGCAGGGAGTAGTGCGGCGCCAGCACCAGGGCCACCGCCCGCTCGAACCCCTCGGCGGCCAGCTCCTTCACGACCTCGCCGATGAACGGCGGATGGTGCTTGAATCCGACCCGGACCGGGACCGCGTGGCCGCGGCGCGCGAGCTCGGCCTCGAGCGCGGCCGCCTGCTCCCGGGTGATGCGGTTCAGGGCCGTCGGTCCGCCGACCGCGCGGTACCGCTCGACCAGCTCCTCGAGGAGCTCGGCCGGCGGCGGGCTGCCGCGGCGGATGTGCGTGTAGTACGTCTCCACGTCGTCGAGCCGCTCGGGCGTGCCGTACGCCATCAGGAGGACGGCCTCGCGCGTCATCCGGCGGCCTCGCGGTGGGGCGTGGGCTCCGCCCGCGAGCCGGCTTCCGCCGGCGAGCCGGTCCACTCCGTCTCGGTGTGCACCAGCTCCACCAGCCGCTGGAGGTGCTCGACCGGCGTGTGCGGCAGGACCCCGTGCCCCAGGTTGAAGATGTGGCCCGGCCGGCCACCGGCCCGCTCGAGGACCGCGCGCGCCCGCGCCGCCACCACCTCCCACGGCCCCTCGGCCACCACCGTCGGGTCCAGGTTCCCCTGGACCGGCCGGTCGCCGACCAGCCGCCGGGCCCGGTCGAGATCGACCCGCCAGTCCACCCCCATCACGTCACCGCCGGCCTCGGCCATCAGCGGCAAGAGCCCCGTGGTGTCGGTGCCGAAATGGATCGTGGGGACGTCAGGGAGCGCGTCGAAGAGCCGGCGCATGAACGGCTGGACGCTCGTCCGGTAGTCGTCGGGCGAGAGCGATCCGACCCACGAGTCGAAGAGCTGGACCGCCTGCACGCCGGCCTCGACCTGCGCCCCCAGGTACACGATCGTGGTGTCCACGAGGTGGTCCATGAGCGCCCGCCAGGCCGCCGGCTCGGACAGCATGAACGCCTTCACCCGGGCGAAGGTCCGCGTGGGCCGCCCTTCCACGAGATACGAGGCGAGCGTGAAGGGCGCCCCCGCGAAGCCGATCAGCGGCACCGGGCTCTCGCGGCGGATCGCGCCGATCGCCTCCAGGAGCGGCGCCACCTCGGCCGCGGGTTCGAACGGCCGGAGGCGCTTCACATCGGCCGGCGAGTCGATCGGGTCGAACACCACCGGGCCGACGCCCTCGCGGATCTCGAACTCGAAACCGATCCCGCTGAACGGGAGGGTGATGTCGGCGTAGAGGATGGCCGCGTCGACGCCGTGCCGGCGGACCGGCTGGAGCGTCACCTCGGCGCACACCTCGGGGAGCCGCGTGATCTCGAGCAGGTCGTGGCGCTCGCGGATCCGGCGGTACTCGGGGAGCGAGCGGCCCGCCTGGCGCATGAACCAGACCGGCGTGGCGTCCACCGGTTCGCCGCGGCACGCGTGAAGGAAGCGGTCCGTGCTCACGCGGGCGCCCCGGCCTCGCGCGCCAGGACGAACGCCTCCCGCGCCGCCGCGAGCGTCGCATCGACCGCCGCGCCGTCGTGGGCCAGCGTCGGGAACCAGGCCTCGAACTGGGACGGCGGGAGCGCCACGCCGCGCTCCAGCATGGCGTGGAAGAAGCGGGCGTAGGCCGCGGTGTCGGCGGCCCGCGCGGCAGCGTAGTCGGCCGGCGGCGCGGGCGCGAAGAACACGGTCAGGAGCGGTCCCACGCGCGCCACCGAGACGCCCTCCCCGGCGGCCTCCGAGAGCCCCTCGGCCAGCCGCGCCGAGGTGGCCTCGAGAGCCTCGTACGTTCCCGGCTCGGCCAGGCCTTCGAGCGCCGCCGCGCCGGCCGCCATCGCCAGCGGGTTCCCCGACAGCGTGCCCGCCTGGTACATCGGCCCCTCGGGCGCGACGGTGGCCAGCACTTCGCTCCGGCCGCCGAAGGCGCCCACCGGGAGGCCGCCCCCGATCACCTTGCCGAGGCACCAGAGATCCGGTTCGACACCGAAGCGCTCGGCGGCCCCGCCCGGGGCCACGCGGAAGCCGGTGATCACCTCGTCGAACACGAGGAGCGCCCCTTGCGATCCGGTCGTCCGGCGGAGCGCCTCGAGGAAGCCTGGACCGGGCGCCACGACGCCCATGTTGGCGGCGACCGGCTCGACGACCACAGCCGCGATCTCCTCCCCTCGCTCCGCGAAGGCGCGCTCCACCGCCGCGGGGTCGTTGTAGGGCAGGACGATCGTGTCGCGGGTGGCTCCCTCCGTCACGCCGGCCGACCCCGGGATCCCCAGGGTCGCGACGCCACTTCCGGCCTCGGCCAGCAGCGCATCCGAGTGGCCGTGGTAGCCCCCGGCGAACTTCACGATCCCCGCGCGCCCGGTGAAGGCGCGGGCCAGCCGCACGGCGCTCATGGCCGCCTCGGTCCCGCTCGACGTGAAGCGGAGCCGCTCGATCCCGGGCATGGCGGCGACGATCCTCTCGGCGAGCTCGATCTCCCCCGGCGTGGGCGCGCCGTAGGACGTCCCCCGCTCCACCGCCCGGCGGACGGCCGCCACGACGCGCGGGTCGGCGTGCCCCAGCAGGATCGCCCCCCAGGACGACACCCAGTCCACGAACTCCCGCCCGTCGGCGTCCCACACCCGGCAGCCCGCGGCCCGCTCCACGAAGTAGGGCTCGCCGCCGACCGCGCCGAACGCCCGGACGGGCGAGCTCACGCCGCCCGGAAACAGCGCCCGGGCCCGGCGGAACAGCTCGGCGTTGCCGCTCAACCGAGCATCTCCACGATCTTTTCGACCGGGCGGTGCACCCCGACCAGCTGGGGGGTGTCGCGGACGGTCGCCTTGCGGCCCTCGGTCTCGCGAAGGTCGCGCACCAGGTCCTGGAACTCCTGCAGGGAGTCCGTCTCGTACGCCACAATAAACTCCTGGTCGTCCACACCGAACGAGTAGGCGAGGAGCTGCTGGATCGACGGGTACTTCCGCCCGACGCGGATGTGCTCGGCCATCTGGCGCCGCCGGGTCTCGCCGTCGGTCAGATACCAGTCGACCGACTTGACGAACGGATAGACGATGATGTAGCGGCTCCGCTCGCCGGTGAACATCGCCTCCTCCTGGGGGGTCCGCTCCTTCACGTACTGGGAGGGCCGCACGATCCCCGTCATGGTGTACCCGATGGAGAGCCACCGTCCGAGTCCGCCGGCGAGCATCGCCGCCGCCGTCTCCTCCACGTCCTCGAACGAGGCGCCGAGACGCCAGAGGAGAAGGCTCGCGTCGGCCCGGGTGCCGATCATCGAGTAGGCGTACGTGGTCACGCGCCCGGCGGCCTCGCGGTAGGCCTCCAGGAAGGCCTCGCGCTCGCGCGCCTTGGCCTCCTCGGGCAGCCGCCGCCACGCCGGATCCAGCGCGAGAGCCAGCACGTGGACGAAGGGCCGCTCGGGAAGCGGAGCGCTCATTCGGCCTCCTTCAGCCAGCGCGCAGCGTCTCGCGCGAAGTAGGTGATGACGACGTCGGCGCCCGCCCGGCCGATCGCCGTCAGGGACTCCAGCGCGGCCGAGCGAAGATCCAGCCAGCCGCGTTCGGCGGCCGCGTGGAGCATCGCGTACTCCCCGCTCACCTGGTAGGCGGCCAGTGGCGCGTCGAAGGAGTCGCGGGCCGCCCGGAGCACGTCCAGATACGGGAGCGCCGGCTTCACCATCACCATGTCGGCCCCCTCGTCCAGGTCGGCCTCGATCTCGGTGAGCGCCTCGCGGACGTTCGCCGGGTCCATCTGATAGCCCCTCCGATCGCCGTGGCGGGGGGCCGACCCGGCGGCCTCGCGGAAGGGGCCGTAGAAGGCCGAGGCGTACTTGGCCGAGTAGGCCAGGATCGCCGCGTCGGCGAGCCCCGCGTCGTCCAGCGACTCGCGGATCGCCGCCACCTGTCCGTCCATCATGGCCGAGGGCGCCACGAGGTCGGCCCCCGTTTCGGCCAGCGAGACGGCGGCCCGGGCGAGGAGCGGCAGCGTCTCGTCGTTGTCCACCGCGCCGCCGCGGAGGACCCCGCAGTGGCCGTGATCGGTGTACTCGCAGAGGCACACGTCGGCCGCGACCACGCCCCCGTAGCCGGCGTCCCTCAGGGCCCGTATGCCGCGCTGGACGACCCCGTCCGACGCCCACGCGCCGGAGCCGCGCTCGTCCTTCTCCTCGGGAACGCCGAACAGGAGCACTCCGCCCACGCCGAGCCCGTCCAGCTCCGTCCCGAGCTCCGCCAGGGCGTCCACCGAGAGCCGCTCCTGGCCCGGCATGGACGCGATCGGCTCGCGCACGCTTCGGCCGGGCCGGACGAACAGGGGGCAGAGGAAGCGCGCCGGGTCGAGCCGCGTCTCCCGGACGAGGGCCCTGAGCGGGGCCGTCCGGCGGAGACGGCGCCCGCGGTGGACGGGGACGGGCGCCCCGTCGACGGGGACGATCGGAACGGGGATCGCAGCCTCCTTCATGGCAGGTCCTCCGAGGTTCGGTCCGCGCCGGCGAAGGCCGTTTCGAGCGCCGCGACCAGTCCCACCGGGGTGGGCTCCCGCGCCATCGTCACGTCCTCGAATCCGGCGCGGAGCGCCGCGGCGGTCGTGGTGGGGCCCATGCAGACGACCCGCGCCTCGCCGAGGGCGCCCGCGGAGCCGGCCAGACGGACGAACCCGCGGACGGTCGATCCGCTGGTGAAGATCGCCGCGTCGAGCCCGGCGTCCAGCGCGCTTGCGAGCGGCGCGCGCCATCTCTCCGGCCCCTCCGAGGTCTCGTAGGCGGTCACGTCGTCCACCCGGGCGCCGCGCGCGCGGAGAATCCGCGGCAGATCGGCCCCGGCCCCGGCCGCCCGGGCGAGCAGGACGCGCGCGCCTTCGAGTGGGCCCATGCCGTCGGGGATGGCGGCACCGAGCCCCGCATCGGGGACGTGCTCGACCGCGACACCCCGGGCCTCGAGGGCCGCGGCGGTCTTCGGGCCCACGGCGGCCCACCGGACCGTCGGCGGCGGCGGCGCCCCGCGCGCTTCCAGGCGCCCGACGAGCGCGGCCACGCCGTTGGCGCTCGTGACCACGATCCAGCCGTACTCCTCGGCCCGGTCGAGCGCCCGGTCGAGCGCTCGACCGGGGACGGGGCGGACGTCGATCGTCGGGACGTGGATCGCGACGGCTCCCCGCTCGGCGAGGAGCGCTTCCAGCGGCCCCGCGTCCGGGCTCGTCACGAGGACCCGGCGGCCCTTCACGCGCCGGGCTCCGCGGCGAAGCGGCCCGCCCCCCGATCGAGCAGCTTCCGCGCGAGCTTCGCGCCCACCTCGGCCGCCTCCGCGACCGGCCCCTCGGCCGCATCGCGGAGCGCCTCGCGCCCTTCGGGCTCGACGGCCGCCCCGGCCACGGCGACCCGGCCCTCCGCGGCCTCCGCCAGCGCCGCGTAGGGAGTCCGGCATCCTCCCCCCATGGCACGCAGGAACGCGCGCTCGGCCGTCACCGCCGCGCGGGTCGCGGGGTCGTCGAGCGCCGCCGCGGCGGCCACCCCCGGATCGTCCACCCGCGCCTGGACCGCCAGCGCCCCCTGCCCGACAGCGGGCAGCATCGCCTCGGGGGGGATCCGCTCGGCGATCCGGTCCGAGCGCCCGAGCCGCGCCAGCCCGGCCACCGCCACGACCAGGGCGTCGAACTCCCCGGCGTCCAGCTTCTTCAGCCGGGTGTCCACGTTGCCGCGGATCGGCGCGATCTCCAGGTCGGGGCGCAGGTGGAGGAGGAAGGCCCGGCGACGCGGGCTCTCGGTCCCGATCCGCGCTCCCCGCGGCAGCGAATCGAGGCGGATCCCGTCGCGCGAGACCAGCGCGTCCCGCGGATCCTCGCGCTCGGGAAAGGCCACGACATCGGTGCCGTCGGCCGGATCGGTCGGCATGTCCTTGGCGCTGTGGACGGCCAGGTCGATCCGCCCGTCCAGGAGCGCGCGCTCGAGCTCCTTCACGAACGCCCCGCGGCCCAGCATCATGGAGCCGTCGGCCTGGGCACGGTCCCCCTCGG
>DATLFF010000436.1:0-4001 GCA_035524915.1 Gemmatimonadota bacterium
ACCATACCTCCACTCCGCCGACGTGCGGCCAGAACAGGTCCGAAAAGAAGAGGATCTTCAACCGATGGTCAGCCGCGGAGCCGCGGGTCGAGCGCGTCCCGGAGGCCGTCTCCCAGGAGATTGAACGAGACGACGGTCAGGACGATCGCGAGCCCGGGGAAGGTGGAGATCCACCACGCGGTGATCATGGCGTCCCGGCCGTCGTTCACCATCGAGCCCCACGAGGCGGTCGGCGGCTGGACGCCGAGACCCAGGAACGACAGCGCCGCCTCGAGCAGGATGGTGTTGCCGATGTTCAGCGTCGCGATCACGATGATCGGGGCCAGCGTGTTGGGCAGGATGTGGCGCAGGATGATCCGCGCGTCCGAGTAACCCAGCGCGCGCGAGGCCTGGACGAACTCCTGCTCCCGGAGCTGGAGGAACTGCCCGCGCACGATCCGCGCGCTCCCCTCCCATCCGGTGAGCCCCAGCACCGCGATCACGATCCACAGCGACGGCTGGAAGATCGCCACCACCACCAGGATCAGGATGAGCCGCGGGATCGACAGCAGCATGTCGATGAAGCGGGCGATGGCCGTGTCGACCCAGCCCCGGAAGTAGCCGGCGACCGCGCCCACGAGGGTCCCGAGGGTGATCGAGATGGCCACCGCCAGGAACCCGATCGTGAGCGAGATCCGGGCGCCGTAGAGGATCCGGCTGAACACGTCGCGGCCGAACTTGTCGGTCCCCATCAGGTGCTCGGCCGAGGGCGGCAGATAGCGGTTCAGGACGATGTTCCCCTGGAAGTTGGGGTCGAACGGCGCGATGTACGGGGCCAGCAGCGTCACCCAGTAGAGGAGCGCCATCACGCCGAGGCCGACCATCGCCAGGTGGCTCTTGCGGAAGCGGCGGGCGGCCAGGCGCCACTGGCTCACACCGGTCCGCTTGACCGGGCGCGTGGCCACGACCGCCGTGTCGAGTATGCCCCACACCCAGAGCCCGACGAGCGAGGCGGCGAGCGTTCCCAGCGCGATCCAGTCCTCCGCCCGCCCGGACTCCAGGGTCCGCGCCAGGTCGTCGGACGAGAAGAGGAGCGTGCCGAGCGCCAGCGCCCAACCGCCCAGGATCCAGGCCCCCACGCCGATCCGGCCGATGCCGATCGACCCGAGCCCGGGCACGACCGCCGAGAGCGCCACCGCCCACAGCCGGCGGGGCTGCCCGCGGCGATCCCGCGTCGGGGCCGGAGGCGCCATCCGGGGGGGAAGCCCCGCGGCGACCAGCGCGGCGGTTTCGACCCCGCCGGACTCCCCGTGCGGCGTCACGTCGCCTCTTCCTCCACCCGGACCCGCGGGTCGACCACGCTATAGAGGAGATCCGCGATCAGGTTTCCGGCGATCACCATCACCGAGATCACGAACGCGCTCGCCAGCACCACCGGGTAGTCGCGCTGGAAGATCGCTGAGACGATGGTGCGGCCCATGCCGGGCCAGGCGAAGATCGTCTCGATCAGCACCGCCCCGCTCATCAGAAACGGGATATAGAGACCGAGCAGCGTCACCACCGGGATCAGCGCGTTCCGCATGGCGTGCTTGAACACCACCACGCCCTCGCTCAGCCCCTTGGCGCGCGCCGTCCGCACGTAGTCCTGGCGGATCTGCTCCAGCATGCCGCTCCGCATGTAGCGGGCGACGGCCGCCGCGCCGCCGAGTCCGAGCGCGAGCGCGGGCATCAGCAGGTGCAGGGCGCGGTCCTGCAGGCGGTCGAGCCCGGCCATGAACTCGAAGTCCACCGAGGTCATCTGGCTGGCCGGCAGCCACTGCAGCTTGTAGGCGAAGAGCAGGATCAGCATGAGGCCGAACCAGAAGGAGGGCATCGAGTAGAAGAAGAAGGAGACGACCGTCGCCAGGTTGTCCATCCAGGAGTACTGCCGGACGGCCTGGAGCGTCCCCACCACGACGCCGATGGCGAAGATCATGACCAGCGCCACGCCCGAAAGGAGCAGCGTGTTCGGGATGGCGTCCTTGAGGATCTCGGAGATCGCGCGGTGCTGGCTGAAGGAGTAGCCGAAGTCACCGGTCATGAACGACCCCAGCCATTTCACGTACTGGACGTGGACCGGCTGGTCGAGCCCCAGGTTCCGCCGCATCTGCTCGACGACGGCGGGGTCGATGTTGGGGTTGGCCAGGTAGATGGAGGTGGGGTCGCCGGGGGCGGCGTGCATCAGGAAGAAGATGATCGTCGACGCCCCCAGCAGGATCGGAATCGCCTGCAGGAGGCGCTTGAAGAGGTACCCGATCACGGCCGATCCGTCCGCCCTACCCGCTCCCCCCCTGGTCTCACCGCGCTTCGGCGGGTGCCGCCGCGCTGTCCGCCTCGGCCATCGGCGCCGCCTCGCCGCCTCCGAGGGGCACCTGGTACTTCTGCCTCCCCTCGGGGACGTACCACTTCTCCAGGTAGTGGTCCCAGCCGTAGGGCGTCATCTCGACCCCCTGGAAGCGGCGGTCGAGCGCGTGCAGCTCGTTCTGCTGGAAGAGGAACGTGTAGTACGCCTGGTTGACGATGATCCGCTGGGCCTCGCTCCAGATCTCCCGGGCCGCGTCGCGGTCCCGTTCCAGCTGGGCGCGCTCGATCAGCTCGTCCAGCCGGGGGTTCTCCACGCCGGGGAAGTTGAACGGCTGGCCGGACCCGAAGGTCGGCGCGAGCTCGGCCTTGATGCCCACCGACCAGCCGGCCACGGCGGTCTCGAAGTCGTGCTCGAGCATCTGGCCGATGAAGGTGTTGAACTCGAGTATGCTCGGCCGGGCATCCACCCCCACGCTCCGCCACTGGTCCTGGAGGATCGTCGCGATGTCCACCCGCATGGTGTTGTTCGAGTTGGTCTTGATCGAGACTCGGAGCGGCTGGCCGTCCTTCTCGCGAATGCCGTCGCCGTCGGCGTCGACCCAGCCCGCCTGCTCGAGGAGCTGCTGCGCGCGCTCCGGATCGTGAGGCCAGGGTTCGATCGTCGGATCGTGGGCCCAGATCGTGGTGATCATCGGCTGGGTGCCGACGATCCCCTGGCCGTGGAGCAGGATCTCGACCAGCGCCTCGCGGTCGGTGGCGAGCGTCAGCGCCTGGCGCACCAGCGAGTCGGACAGGACCGGGTGCTGGACGTTGTACGCCACATAGGTGTAGAGCCGCCCCGGGTACGACTCCACCCGCAGGTCGGGGTCCTGCGCCAGCGGCGGATAGAACGGCGGCTGGACGCGGGGCCACAGGTCGATGCTGCCGTTCTGGACCTGGGTCGACAGGGTGGTCGGCTCGGGGATCACGCGGTAGGTGACGCGGTTGAGGTACGGCCGGCCCCGGAAGAAGTCTTCGTTCGCCTCGATCACGATCTCCTGTCCCGGCGTCCACGACACGAACTTGAAGGGGCCGCTCCCCACGGGCGCGCGGGTGAAGGGATGGGTCGGGAGCTCCGCCATCGGCACCTCGCCCAGAATGTGGGCGGGCAGAGGATGGCAGACGTTCGCGTCGACCGCCTGGTACATGTACGGCTCGTCGAACGTGAACCGGACGGTGAGCGAGTCGACCGCCGTCACGGAGGTGATGTGATCGAGCCACGAGATCGCCGGGAAGTTGACCTCCGGCGCTCGGCACACACGGTCCGCGAACACCACGTCCTCGGCGTGGACGGGGTGGCCGTCGTGCCACTTCGCGCCGGGGTTGATGAAGAAGTCGATGGCGAGCGAGTCCTCGCTGAAGCGGAACGAATCGGCCAGTCCCGGCTCGAAGTTGATGAAGTCGGGAGCCGACCGCATGAGGTACCAGAAGATCTGGTTCTGGATGTCGCTCGCCTCGGCCGAGTTCGAAAGCTGCGGCAGGAGCACGTCCGCGTCGGCCCCGAAGCCGACCACCAGCATGTCGCCGTAGGCGGGGTCCGCCGCCGAGTCGTCGCCGCTGCCCGCCGTCCGCTCGCCGCCGCAGGCACCCGCCGCGGCCAGGGCCAGGGCGGCCAGGGCCGCCATCCATCCGCGCATCCG
>DATLFF010000437.1:0-2059 GCA_035524915.1 Gemmatimonadota bacterium
CCTCTGGATGAGCCGCGTCACCTGGTTCGGGGGAAAGGGCTTGCCGGTCTTCGCCAGGTGCTGGGCGAGCGTGGGGGCGTCGGTGTAGTCCGACACCAGGAGCTGCGGCTCCTCGTCGAGCGCACAGTGCCGGAGCTTGAGAAAGCAGGTGTCCTCCAGGGTCCGCGCCTTCTTGACGCGCTCCTCGAACTCCGGATTGCGCTCCCGGAACGGGGACTCCGCCAGCACCTTGATGGCGACTTCCCGGTCCTGCATCCGGCCCCGCGCCACGAGCGAGAAGTCGCCGCAGGCGATTGGATCGCCGGGGGTGAGCTCGAGCGTGCCGACGAGCCGCGCCACGGCGGCGCCCAGGATGTCGTTCCGCTTCTGCTGACTCAGCCGCCCCGCCCGCCCGCTCTTGAGGTCGCGCAGCACCTGGTTGCAGATGGCCACGACCGCCAGCTCGAGCTCGCGGTCCTCCATCGCGTCGAGGGGCGTGCCGGGATCACAGGGCGCCGCCGCGTTGATCCCGAAGAGCCCGAGGGTATGCAGGACCTCCTCCCCCACCACGCTCACCGGCACCCAGTAGAGCTGGAGGTTGCGCAGGCGGCGCTGCTCGTGGATCGCGGGGAGCTCCGTCTCGAGGATGAAGTTCGAGCTGAGCAGATTGACGGACACGAGGACGAGAGCCGCCGTCGCGCTCCCGATCTCCCGGTCGATGACGCGGCCCCAGTCGGCCCCGGAGGGAATGCGCCGGTCCCACCACACCTCGAGCGCTCCGCTCCTGTCCGCCGGTCGGAAGTACGGCATGAACCGATCCAGCCAGGCCGCGTCCTCCCGCGCGTAGCTGATGAAGAGCTTCGGATGAGACGGCGCGGCCGGAGCGGGACTGATCGCCATGGGACGCCTCCTCGGGCTCACCGGACCTCGCGCGGACCGGACTGCCTTCCTCCATGCTCGAAGTGCGGCATGACCTCGCGCGCGAAGAGGTCGAGGGAGCGAGTGGCGCGCTCGGCGGGCAGGTCGCCGAAGACGAAGCGGCCGACGAAGTACGTGCACCCGGTGATGGCCAGGTGCCGCTCGACCTCGGCCCGGACGGTGCCCGGCGAGCCCACGATGGCGGCGTCGATGGCGAGCGCCCCCTCCAGCGTCTCGGCAAAGCGCAGGGGGACCGAGTTGAACTGACGCCACAGGTGGGTGAGGCTCTCGTACCACCGCCGGTACGGGCCCCGCGCGGCCTCGAGGGCCTCGGCGTCCGTGTCGGCAACCAGCACGTGGCGCTGGCACCCGATCAGCGGCGGCGCCGCCCCCGTCGGCCCCGACCAGGTCTCCCGGTAGCGGTCGACCACCGCCTCGACGACCGGGCACGGCGCCGTGCTCACCACGGTCACGTGGCGGCGGGCGGCGCCGGCGGCGCCGTCGGTGGAGTTGACGCCCTGCCAGAGCGGCGGGTGCGGGCGCTGGACGGGGCCGAGCTCGATGGGCACCCCCGCGTAGCGGTAGTGGCGTCCGCGGTGGGTCAGGCGGTCGGTGGAGAGTCCGGCCAGCACGACGGCCAGGGCCTCATCGGCCATGTCGCGGGCTTCGAGGAAATCGACGCCGCAGTACGCCAGCTCGTAGGGCGAGATCCCGCGGCCCACCCCCAGCTCGAACCGTCCGCCGCTCATCTGGTCGAGCATGCAGATCTCCTCGACGAGCCGGAGCGGGGAGTACAGCGGCAGGATGTAGACGAGCGGTCCGAACCGCAGGCGCCGCGTGCGCTGGGCGACGGCGGCGAGGAAGATGCCGGGGGAGGGGGCCATGCCGAGCGGCGTGCCGTGGTGCTCGGCCACGTGGTAGGTGCGAAAACCCGCGCGGTCGGCGGCCTCGATCAGCCGGAGCCGTTCCTCGTAGAGGACGCCGATCGGCCCGTCGTTCCGGTCGACGTGATCGAACATCCCGAAGGCGACGGGGCGGGCCACGGCGGGTACGCTATCACAGCGCGTCCGGGCCGGCGACCGCCCCGCCCCCGGCGGACGGAGCGCTGTCGACGGGTCGCGCGGGGAACGCGGGCCTCGCGCCTACCGCGCGTACACTTCGA
>DATLFF010000438.1:0-9074 GCA_035524915.1 Gemmatimonadota bacterium
ACCCGCTGCGGCCGGTCTACGGCGGGCCGGAAGAGGCGCCGGACGAGGCTGTCGCGCCGCAGCCGCCGGCCCTGGACTGGGTCGCTCGCGCGGCCGGCCTGTACGAGATCGGCCATGCCGGACCCGGGTTCGCCTATGACAACGAGGGGCCGCGTCACCGCGTGTACCTCGAGCCTCACGCGCTGGCGAGCCGACCGGTGACGAACGCGGAGTATCTGGCATTCATGGAAGCCGGCGGCTACGACCGGCCGGAGCTCTGGCTGTCGCTCGGGTGGGCTGCGGTAGAGGAGAACGGGTGGTCGGAGCCGTTCTACTGGGAGAAGCGGGACGGCGAGTGGTGGACCTACACGCTGGGCGGAATGCGCAGGGTCCATCCCCACGAACCGGCGGTCCACCTCAGCTATTTCGAGGCGGACGCCTATGCCCGGTGGGCGGACGCGCGGCTTCCCTCCGAAGCGGAATGGGAGGTCGCCGCGGCCGACCTGGAGATCGCGGGCAACTTCGTCGAGTCCGGCCGGTTCCATCCCGCGCCCGTGGGGGCGCCGGTGGGGGCGGGGGCGCAGCCTGACGCGGGACCGACCCGGATGTACGGCGACGTCTGGGAATGGACGCGGAGCCAGTACGAGGCCTACCCCGGCTACCGCCCGCCGGTGGGTGCGCTGGGTGAGTACAACGGCAAGTTCATGTGCAACCAGTTCGTGCTGCGCGGCGGGTCGTGCGCGACGCCCGGTAGCCATATCCGCCCCTCCTACCGGAACTTCTTCCCACCGGAGGCGACCTGGCAGTTCACGGGCGTCCGGCTGGCGCGGGACCTGTAAGCGCAGGACGCATCATGCTGATTCCGGAACCCGGCGCCCTGGCGGACGTCGCTCTCCTGCTCCTCCGTCTCATGATCGCCGCGGTCTTCGGCACCAGCGGCTGGTCCCACGTGACCAGGCCGAAAGAGCGGGCGGCGAGCATCGAGATGTCGCCCGCGTTCACGCTCGCGCTGGGGGTCGTGGAGCTCATGGGGGCGACATCGCTCGTCCTGGGGCTGTACCCGCAGATCGGCGCGGTCCTGCTCATCGGCGTGATGCTGGGCGCGATCCACAAGAAGATGTTCGCGTGGAAGACCGGGTTCTGGGGCGAGGAGGGCCAGGGCTGGTATTACGACCTGCTGTACCTGGTCTGCAACCTCGTGATCCTGACGACGGGCGGGGGCGCGATCACGCTCACGTGATCCGACCGCGCGCCCTCGCGGCCTCGTCGGAACCCGGCGGCGGCCCGTCCCGTTGCGTGTGAGCAGGGTTCATCGATCCGGGAGAGCGAGATGCCGAGAGCAAGCTGGAACGACGTCGTCCTGGCCGAGGCGCCGGATGACCGGGTACAGGTCGTCGAAGGGAACGTGTACTTCCCGGAGGACGCCGTGCGCCGGGAATACCTTCGCCCGAGCGACACCCACACGGCCTGCCCGTGGAAAGGCACGGCCAGCTACTACGACGTGGTGGTCGACGGACAGGTGAATCGTGACGCCGCCTGGTATTACCCGCAGCCCGAGGAGGCGGCCGAGCGGATCGCCGGGCACATCGCGTTCTGGCACGGGGTCGAGGTGGAGGCTTGAACGTATGCCGGAGGAGATGGAGATGAGCGCGCCGCGGAAAGTCCTGGTCATCGCCCCGGTCGTGGCGTCGTCGTCGCATCAATGGCATCTGGTTGGTCACGGTGGCACACCCAACAGGAAACGCGGCGCGAGGGTTCCCGACCGCGACCGGCATGTCCGGGTGACCGGTGCGGGGGAAACCCCTACGCCGGGTCGCGGGGATCTCGCCACTCGAATTCCACGCGTTCTCCGACAGATACGGTCGGCCCCCCCGGTTACATTCGGGGCCGTTGGCGAGCTCGGTGATGACGCCCCGAGCCGCCGCGCCTGACGGGCGTGTGACCTTGCAGGCGCTTGTTGATGCACAAGCGGATGTATAGACTTCAGCCTATGCGACTCCGGAAACGACTGATTCCGGCCAGCTTCGCGCTGCTGGCGATGACCCTCTCCATGGCGGAGACGGTGTGGGCGGCCACGTGCCTGCCGGGAATGGACCCCGGTATGGTCGCCGCGGCGCCGGACGTGACGGACCCGGGCCAGCACGCGCAGCACATGCCGGACATGCCGCACGACCGGCAGGGCAGCGACGACGACCGGCCCTGCCCGCTGGACGCCGGTGCGGTGCAGGGCTGTGCGGCGGGTCCATCGCTGCCGGCGCATTCCGCTGAAGCGCCCGCCCCACGGGCGGACGGCGCCGCTTCCGTCTTCTCCGACCGGTCGCGACAGGACCTCCTCTCCAGCAGCGCTCTCTTCCGCCCTCCGCGGACGTAATCCGACGAGCCGCCGACCGGCGGCTCACCCCACTCGACAGACAGGCAGGATGATCCGATCCGGGACGCATTGAAGCGACCCCGGACCAGGGGATTACGACGACGGAGAACATCATGATTTTCAGGACGATACGCGGCGCGCCGTTTCGCCCGCCCATGCCACGGGCCCTGTCCGGGGTCGCCGCGTTGATCGCGTTCTCGGGGCTCACGGGGCCCCTGGCTGTGGCGGCCCAGGTCGGTCCGGTGACGGACGAGGTCTCGAGGGATGATGCCACTCCGCTCGACTCACTGGTCCGGAGCGCGCTCGACGCCAATCCGTCCGTGCGCGCGGCGGAGCGGCGGGTGGAGGCCGCCCGCGCCCGCATCGGCCCGGCCGGCTCCCTGCCCGATCCGATGCTCAGCGCCGGCGTCATGAACCTGCCGGTGGCCGACCCGGGCATGGGCGAACCCATGATGATGAACACGGTCGGTCTGGGGCAGCGGCTGCCGTATCCCGGCAAGCTGTCGCTGGCGCGGCGGGCGGCCGAGCTGGAGGTGCGGGCGGCGGAGGCCCGGCTCGACGATGTCCGGTTGGTCATCGAGGCGGAAGTCCGGAAAGCCTACTACGACCTGGCGTTCTTCGACCGCTCGCTGGTGGTGCTCGAGCGGAACCAGGCCCTCCTGGTGGACTTCATCGGTGTGACCGAGTCCCGATACGGCGTCGGGATCGGGGGTCAGGAGGACATCCTGAAAGCGCGCGTGGAGGCGGCGCGGCTCGCTGAGGAGGCGGTGGCGCTCACGGAGGGCCGCCGGAGTCGGTTGGCGCGCCTGAACGCGCTGCTGGACCGGCCGACCGGAACGGCAGTCGACGAGGCGCGTGTGCCGGAGCGGATCGCGCGGGCGGCGATCGCCGACGACCTGTCGCGGGTCCGGTTCACTTCCGAGCGACTGGGTGCCCGGGTGGCCGACTCGCCGCTCCCGCCCGTGGAAGCGCTGCAGGAGCGCGCGGCGCTGAGCAGTCCGGAGGTGCGGTCGCACCAGGCGGCCATCGCCGCGCAGGCGGCGCGGCTCGAGCTCGCCCGCAAGGCGCATCTCCCGGACTTCGACGTCTCCGTCCAGTACGGCCAGCGCTTCGATCGGGCGGACATGGCCAGCGTGATGGTCTCCGTGCCACTTCCCGTCCGCCGGCGCGACCGGCAGGGGCAGGAGGCGGCCGAGGCGGAGGCGGAGCTGGCGGCGATGCGGGCGGAGCATCACGCGATGGTGAACCGCATCAACGCCGACGTGGCGGGGGCGTACGCCGACCTCGAGCGGGAGCGCGCCCGGCTGGCGCTCTTCGCCCGCTCGATCATCCCGCAGGGCCGCGCCGCGCTCGAGTCCGCGACGGCCGCGTACCAGGTCGGCCGGGCCGATTTCCTGACGCTGCTCGAGAACCAGACGACGCTGCACGACTACGAGATCGCCTATTTCCGTTCGCTGACCGACTTCGCGAGGACCCTCGCGGAGCTGGAGCGGATGGTGGGCACGGAGGTGTTGCCATGAGCCTGATGGACCGTGTGACCGACATGCCGCGGGGTACGCGCCGAGCGTGGGCGGCCGCGCTCGCGCTGGTGCTCGCGATCGGTGGTACGCTCGCCGTCCGGGGCGCGCTGGATGACGGCCCGACGCCGCGCGGCCAGGCGCGTGCGATGGACGACGGGCCGGAAGGCATGGACATGGGCGGCATGGACATGAGCGACGACGGCTCCGTCCGCCTGAGCGCGGCCCAGATCCGCACGTTCGGCATCACGTTCGGTTCGGTCGAGCAGCGGACGATCGAGAACGAAGTCCGGACGGTCGGGATCGTGAACTTCGATGAGACGCGCCTGACCGGCGTCACGACGAAGTTCGGCGGCTACGTCGAGCGCCTCTACGTGGACTTCACGGGCAAGTCGGTCCGGGCGGGCGAGCAGCTGGTGGAGATCTACTCGCCGGAGCTCGTGGCGGCGCAGGAGGAGCTGCTCCTGGCGGCGCGGCTGGAGGGCAGCCTGTCGGCGACCTCCTCGATCCCGGGCGTCCCGTCGGGCTCGTCCGACCTGGTCCGCGCCGCCCGCCAGCGGCTCCGGCTGTGGGACATCTCGAGCCGCCAGATCGATCGGATCCTGGAGACCGGCCGGGCGCAGCGGACGCTCACGCTGCATGCGCCGGTGACCGGCGTGGTGATCGAGAAGAACGTGCTCGCCGGTCAGGCCGTGCAGGCGGGCCAGCCGCTGTACACGATCGCGGACCTGTCGGAGGTCTGGATCGAGGCCGAGCTGCGCGAGGCGGACGCCGGGCTGGTGGAGGTGGGGGACCAGGCCAGCGTGGAGGTGGGAGCGCTGCCGGGCCGGCCGATCACCGGCCAGGTCGAGTACGTCTACCCGACGCTGCAGGCGCAATCGCGCTCGCTGAAGGCGCGGGTCGCGGTGCCGAACCCGGACGGGTGGCTGAAGCCGGGCATGTACGCGACGGTCCGGATCGCGGCGCCCGCCCGGTCGGCGCTCACCGTGCCGATCTCGGCGGTGCTCGACACGGGAGAGCGGCGTCTGGTGTTCGTCGACCTGGGGCGTGGGCGGGTCGCGCCGCAGGAGGTCGAGCTGGGACGGGCCGGCGGCGGCTACGCGGAGGTGCTCGCGGGGCTGGAGCCCGGGCAGCGCGTGGTCACATCCGCCCATTACCTGCTGGACAGCGAGAGCAACCTCGGCGAGACCATGCGGAGCATGATCGGGATGACGGGCTCGTCCGACATGGAGTCGATGGACGGGATGGAAGGCATGGACATGCCGGGGGCCGACCTGCGCGGCATGGACATGCCGCGGGAGGAGCCTTGAGATGCTGAATCGGATCATCGAATGGTCGGTCCGGCATCGCATGGCCGTGCTCCTGGCGACGCTGGCGCTGTCAGCAGGCGGGTTCTGGGCGATGCTCCGGACACCGGTGGACGCGATCCCGGACCTGTCGGACGTGCAGGTCATCGTCATGACCGAATGGGCGGGGCAGGCGCCCCAGCTCGTGGAAGACCAGGTCACTTACCCGCTCTCCACGGAGCTGCTCAAGGTACCGGGCACCCGCTACGTACGGGGGATGAGCCAGTTCGGCCTGTCCGCGGTGTTCGTGGTCTTCGAGGACGGCGTGGATCTCTACTGGGCGCGCTCGCGGGTCCTCGAATACCTGAATGGAGTGCGGGAACGACTCCCCGCCGGCGCCACGCCGATGCTCGGCCCGGACGCCACGGGGGTCGGCTGGGTCATGCAGTACATCCTGGCCGACACGTCCGGCACGCTGAACCTCGCGGAGCTCCGGGGTCTCCAGGACTGGACCGTACGGCCGGCGCTGACGGCGGTGCCGGGCGTGAGCGAGATCGCGTCGCTGGGCGGGTTCGAGAAGCAGTACCAGGTCGAGGTGGACCCGGCGAAGCTGCTGGCTTTCGGGATCCCGGTCGACCGCGTGATCCGGGCGGTGCGGGCGTCGAACCAGGACGTGGGCGGCCGCGTGCTCGAGATGGGCGGGAGCGAGTACGTCGTGCAGGGGGTCGGCCGGTTCGAGTCGCTGGAGGACATCCGCGCCGTCGCGGTGGGCACCGGCCCGGCCGGCGTCCCCGTCACCGTGGACGACGTGGCCAGGGTCCAGCTCGGGCCGGAGATCCGCCGCGGGATCGCGGACTTCGCCCGGCTGTCCGAGGACGGCGCGCTCACGCAGGGCGAGGTCGTGACCGGCTTCGTCGTCATGCGGTACGGCGAGAACCCGCTCGCGGTGATCGGGCGGGTGAAGGAGAAGATGTCGGAAGTGGAAGCGGCGCTGCCGGCGGGCGTCAGGTTCGTCGTCGGCTACGATCGTAGCGGGCTGATCGAGCGGGCGATCCACACGCTGCGCGAGAAGCTGATCGAGGAGTCCGTGATCGTCGCGTTCGTGACGCTGCTGTTCCTGCTGCACGCCCGCAGCGCGCTCGTCGCGATCATCACGCTGCCGATCGGCATCCTCATGGCCTTCCTGGCGATGCGGGTGCTGGGGCTGAGCGCGAACATCATGTCGCTGGGCGGCATCGCCATCGCGATCGGCGCGATGATCGACGCGGCCATCGTCATGGTCGAGAACCTCCACAAGCACATCGAGCGCAATGACAGGGAGGGCGGACCACGCACGCACTGGCAGCTGGTGGTCGACGCGTCGAAGGAGGTGGGACCGTCGCTGTTCACGTCGCTCCTCATCATCACGCTCAGCTTCCTGCCGGTCTTCGCGCTGGAGGCGCAGGAGGGGCGGCTGTTCAGGCCGCTCGCGTGGACCAAGACGCTGGCCATGGCGGCCGCCGCGCTGCTCTCCGTCACCCTCGTCCCGGTCCTCATGGGCCTGTTCATCCGCAAAGGAGTGAGGCCGGAGTCGGCCAACCCGTTGAACCGGATCCTCGTGCGCGGCTACCGCCCGATGATCGCGTTCGTGCTCCGCCACCGGTGGGGCGTGCTGGCCGCCGCCGCGCTCGTCCTCGCCGCGACGGCGCTGCCCGCGAGCCGGCTGGGCAGCGAGTTCATGCCGCCGCTCAACGAGGGCAGCATCATGGACATGCCCTCCATGTTCCCGGGCGTGGGCACGGGACAGGCCAAGGCCATCCTCGAGCAGCGGGACGCCGCCATGGCGCGCATCCCGGAAGTCGAGATGGTGCTCGGGAAGGTCGGTCGGGCGGAGACCGCCACGGACATGGCGCCGATGTCCATGATCGAGTCGATCGCCATCCTGAGGCCGGAGGACGAGTGGCGGCCGGGGGTGACGTTCGATTCGATCCAGTCGGAGATGAACCGGACCGTTCGCACGCCCGGGGTGGCGAGCATGTGGTCCATGCCCATCAAGAACCGCCTGGACATGCTCGCCACGGGCATCAAGACGCCGGTGGGGATCAAGATCTTCGGCCCGGACCTGGAGGCGCTGGACCGCATCGGGAAAGAGATCGAGGGGATCCTTCCGGCGGTGGAGGGTACGAACTCCGTGTTCGCCGAGCGCGCGCTCGGGGGACGCTACCTGAACATCACCGTCGATCGGCGCGCGGCGGCCCGCCACGGGATGACCGTCGACGATGTGCAGATGGCGATGATGGCGGCCGTCGGCGGCATGTACGCCGGCGACGTGATCGAGGGGAGGGAGCGGTACAGCGTGCTGGTCCGCTACCCGCGCGAGCTGCGGGATTCGCCCGAGCGCATCGCGGCCGTGCTGGTCCCGACACCGGACGGGGCGCAGGTCGCGCTGGGCGAGCTGGCCGCGGTCCGGGTCGAGCGCGGGTCCCCGCTCGTGAAGAGCGAGAACGCCTACCTCAACAACATCGTCTACGTGGACGTGCGCGGCCGCGACATCGGCGGCTACGTGGGCGAGGCGCGGGAACTGCTCGAGGAGCGCCTGGAGCTGCCTTCCGGGTACCGGCTCGAGTGGTCGGGGCAGTTCGAGGCCATGGAGCGGGCGAACCGGCGGCTGCGCTACGTCGTCCCCATCACGCTGGCGATCATCTTCCTGCTCCTGTACTGGAATTTCGGCAGCGTGGCCGAGGCGGGCATCGTGATGCTCTCCCTGCCATTCTCGCTGGTCGGCGGCGTATGGCTCATGTGGCTGCTCGGCTACAACACGAGCGTGGCCACCGCCATCGGCTTCATCGCCCTGGCCGGTGTCGCGGCCGAGACGGGCGTGATCATGCTCCTCTACCTGGACCACGCGTTCAGGGACCGACGGGACGATGGACGGATGCGGGAACGCGCGGATGTCGACGCCGCCGTGGAGTACGGCGCGGTCGAGCGCGTCCGTCCGAAGATGATGACCGTCACCGCGATCACCGCCGGGCTCCTGCCCATCCTCTGGGGCCACGGCGCGGGCGCGGACGTGATGAAGCGCATCGCCGCGCCCATGGTGGGTGGGATGGTCTCGTCGACCGTCCTCACGCTCCTCGTGATCCCGGCGATCTACTCGCTCTGGAAGGAATGGGAGGTGAGGCGCGACACGGCCCGGGCCGGCATGGCAACCGCCGAAGTGGCCGCGGCCGAGGGGGCGCTGGTGGAGACCGGCGTGTGAGCGAGCGCGCCCGGTACGTAGATTCACGGAACAACGCGAGGTGAAACATGAAGCTCGGAACGATGGCGCTGATCCTGATCGCACCACTCCATCTCGCCGCCTGCGGGCCAGGTGGCGCGCCGGACGCGAGTGAGACGGCAGAGGGGGACATGGGGGACATGGGGGACATGGGGGACATGGGGATGGTCGCACACATGCGGATGATGCAGTCGATGAGCGGCGACAGCATCCGGGGTGTGCTATCGACGCACCGGCAGATGGTGGCGAACATGATCGCCTCGATGAACCGCGAGATGCGCGACATGGACATGCCGGCCGACGAGGCGTGGGACGCCACGGTGGACTCGCTCCGGGCCGATCTGGTCGCGATGCCGGAGATGGACGCGGCGGAGCTCGAGGCGCTCATGCCGGCGCATCACCGCCGCGCCACACGGCTCATGGAGATGCACGACGAGATGATGAGCGGAATGGGGATGTGACCGGCGCATGAGCGAAGGCGTGCCTGTGAAAGCGGAGCGGCGGTGGCCGCGTGTCACGATCGAGACAGTCCTGTGGATCGCGGTGCTCGGCTTCGTGGGCTACCGGCTGGGGCCGCAGGTCGGCGCGGCGCTCGGCGTCGGCGACGCGGGGCCCCCGGCGGCGGACATCCTGGTAACGACGCTGGAGGGCGAATCGATCCGTCT
>DATLFF010000439.1:0-2605 GCA_035524915.1 Gemmatimonadota bacterium
CCGACGCCACCGAAGAGGAGCGTCGCGAGGTCTACGACGCGTTCATGGCCGAGCGGGGTCAGTCGTTCAAGGACGAGGCCGCGGAGGTCAAGGAGCTCGGTGGGCTCTACGTCGTCGGTACCGAACGCCACGATTCACGACGGATCGACAACCAGTTGCGCGGTCGTTCCGGTCGTCAGGGCGACCCGGGTGCGAGCCGCTTCTTCCTGTCGCTCGAGGACGACCTCATGCGGCTGTTCAGCTCGGACCGGATCGCGAGCGTCATGGACAAGCTGGGCGCCGAGGAGGGGGAGGTGATCACCCACTCGCTGGTGACCCGGTCGATCGAGCGCGCCCAGAAGAAAGTCGAGATCAACAACTTCGAGATCCGCAAGCGGCTGCTCGAGTACGACGACGTGTTGAACAAGCAGCGCGAGGTGATCTACGGGCTCCGCGTGCGCGCCCTGGAGGGCGATCCGGAGGAAGTGTTCGAAGAGGCGCGCGAGATCCTGTCGGCGGCCGCGTCGAGCAAGGTCGAGCAGCACGTGCCCGAGGGGGCGTACCCGCACGACTGGGACCTGGAGGGGCTCCAGGGAGAGCTCGCGCGGACGTTCCTGGTGCCCTTCGCCTGGCTCGACGAGATGCAGGCCGAGGAGATCGGAGAAGACCTCCCTTCCACTCCCGAGGAGATCGCCGATCGGGTCGAGGCGGAGATCCGCGACGCGTTCGATCGCCGCATCGAGGACTGGCGCCAGCACGAGGTGGCGGCGGAGTTCCCGCCGGACCGGGTCGTGCGGCACGTGCTGCTGCGGGTGATCGACGAGAAGTGGCGCGACCACCTCTACGAGATCGACCAGCTGCGGACCGGGATCCAGTACCGGGCGTGGGGCCAGCGGGATCCCCTGATCGAGTACAAGAAGGAAGCCTACGAGATGTTCGTCGAGATGATGGACGACCTGCAGGCGAGCGCGGCGGCGACGCTCCTGCGGGTCCAGCTCGTTCAGCCGGGCGCGATGACGGCCGAGGACCGCCGGCGGCGGGAGCAGGCGATGCGCCGGCAGGTGGCGATGCACGCGGCCGCGCCGGCGATGGCCGGGGCCCCCGCGGGGGCCGCCGCCCCGGCCACGTCCACGGGCGTGGCGGGAGCCGCCGCCGGCGACCCCGCCACGTTCGTGCGGGACGGGGACAAGGTGGGTCGGAACGATCCTTGCCCCTGCGGGAGCGGCAAGAAATACAAGAAGTGCCATGGCGCCTAGGCCGGGGTCAGGAGGCGGTAGCCCGGGACGCGGGGGCTCGGGACACGGCGGTTCCGGGCCGCGCGGGCCGGGGGCGCGGGGTCCAGGCGCCCGGCGGGGCCGGGGCCGAAATCAATCATCACGCGGGAAGAGACGAGACGAAACCATGACGACCGAAGTGCGGAACGACGGGAGCGAGCGTCCGGGAGCCGAGCCGGTGGCGGAGGGGACGAAGATGACCGGGGTGCTCGACCGGCTCTCGGGAGGCGCCGGGATCCTGCGTCGCCCGGAGAACTCGTACCTGCCGGGAGACGACGATGTCTACGTGCCGGCGCGGCTGATCGACCAGTACGGGCTGCGCCAGGGCGACAACATCGAGGGTGAGGTGGGCTCCCCGCCCGGCAAGGGGAAGCTCTCGCCGCTGCGGTCGATCCTCGCGGTGAACGGAGACGATCCCGAAACGGCCCGGGGACGGCCGCGGTTCGACAAGCTCCGGGCGAGCCATCCCGACGAGCGTCTGACGCTGGAGCTCACCGGCGATGACGCCCAGGACAACGGCGCCGTCGTGACGACCCGCATCCTCGACCTGGTCGTGCCCCTGGGCAAGGGCCAGCGGGCGCTGATCGTGGCCCCGTCGAAGGCGGGAAAGACGATGCTGCTCCAGGCCGTCATGCGGGGGATCGCGACCAACTACCCCGACGCCGAGCTCATCGTGCTGCTGGTGGACGAGCGGCCCGAGGAAGTCACCGAGATGCAGCGCATGGTGGAGTCCCTCGGCCGCGGCGAGACCCTGTCCTCCTCGTTCGACTTCCCGCCGGACCGGCACGTCCAGGTGGCCGAGATGGCGCTCGAGCGCGCCCGCCGGCTGGTCGAGTCCGGCAAGGACGTGGTGCTGGTGCTCGACTCGATCACGCGGCTCGCCCGGGCCCACAACTCGATCGAGCGATCCAGCGGGCGCACCCTGTCGGGCGGGATCGAGGCCGGCGCGCTGGAGGCCCCGAAGCGCTTCTTCGGCTCGGCCCGCAAGGTCGTGAGCGATCTGGGCGGCAGCCTGACGATCATCGCCACCGCGCTGGTGGACACCGGCAGCCGGGCGGACGAAGTGATTTTTGAGGAGTTCAAGGGGACGGGCAACGCCGAGATCGTCCTCGCCCGCGAGCTCGCCGATCAGCGGATCTGGCCGGCGATCGACGTCACCTCCAGCGGCACGCGGAAAGAGGAGCTCCTCTACGCCGAGGAGCACCTGGAGCGGCTGCGCCTGCTGCGCCGCTTCCTCTCCGACATGCGCACGACCGACGCCGCCGAGTTCCTGATCAACAAGGTCAAGCAGACCAAGTCCAACGAGGATCTGCTCGCCAGCATGTCCCGCTGAGCCGGCGGCTCCGCGGCCG
>DATLFF010000440.1:0-2061 GCA_035524915.1 Gemmatimonadota bacterium
GGGGGTGGGATTCGAACCCACGGCGGGTTTCCCCGCTCTGGTTTTCAAGACCAGTGCCTTCGACCGCTCGGCCACCCCTCCGCTCCCAATATACCATTCCGGCGCGGTTGCCTCGATCAGTCTTCGTCCTCGCCGCGCCAGGCGTCGTCCTCGGATTCCCAGTACCGCTCCTGCTCCTCAACGCCCAGCGAGTGGTCGTCGGGGTCGCCCAGGGCGGCGTCCTCGCGGCGTTTGCGGACTCGGATCTGGGACCGGATGGACCGGCGACGCCAGACGAACATCACCACGACGATCACGGCCAGGATGACCCACAGGTTCCGCTCGTCCGCCACCGCGACGGTCCAGCCGTACTCCCGGCCGAGCTCGGATTCCCAGTCGGCGTAGAACTGGTCCAGCGTCAGCCCGAACGTTTCGCGGAGAGCCGCGTCGAACGTCGCCCCGTTCCGTAGCCGCAGCAGCAGGGCCCGCATCCCCTCCGCGCCTCCGCGCTCGTGAAGGCTCCGCACGGCGGCCATGCTCTGGACGTACGCCAGCTCGGGCGCGGCGACCGCGGGGAAGCCCTCGTCGAGCTCGGTCAGCGGCGGCAGGCTGCGGGTGATCCGCGCCCAGGCGAGGCGATAGGGCGCGACCCACCGCCACTCGTCGGCGTAGAGGGCGGCGAATCCCTCGTTGAACCAGCGCGGGATCTCGTCGGCGCCGGGGCCCGCGGCGGCGGCGAGGTAGAGGTGGTTCAGCTCGTGGCGCAGGACCACGGCCGGGTCCACGTTCGTCGAGCCGGTCAGCCGCGGCGAGCGGAGCACGATCCGGCGGAGCGCGGGGAACGCGACCGCCAGGCCCCAGTCCGGAGAGCGCCCCCCCGTCATCTCCCGGAAGGCCGCCTCCGAGGGGGCGATCCACACGTGGAAGGTGTCGGGCGGCAGGGAGAGCCCCGCGAGGGGCGCGGGGGCGAAGCCCGCGGCGAGGTCGGCCAGCGCGGCGGCGACGGCGGAGTCGGCGGGGGCGTAGTGGAAGACGATCGGGCGGCCGGTCGGTGACTGCACCGCCGTCTCCCCGAAAACGGCCTGCGCCGCGGCCGGACCGGCCCACAGGCCCGCGAGCGCGGCCAGGGCGGCGACCCGGATCACGCGCCTCACGCCTCCCCCGCGAGGACGGTCCTCAGGCGCTCCAGGTCCGCGGGGAGCGGCGAGACGACCTCCACCCGGGCTCCCCCACCGGGCGGATCGAACGTCAGCGCCCGGGCGTGCAGGGCCTGCCGCGGGGCGGCCCCGGCCACGCGCCTCGCGCGCGCTTCCTGCGGCCCGTGGAAGCCCCGCGCCCGGGCCGGGCCACCGCCATAGCGGGCGTCCCCGATCACGGGATGGCCGGCTTCAGAGAGGTGGACCCGGATCTGGTGCGTGCGGCCGGTCTCGAGGTCGATCTCGAGCTCTTCGGCCACGTCGTAGGACTCGATCACGCGCCAGCGGGTGACCGCGCTCCGCCCCCGGCGCGTCCGGGTCGACATTCTCTGCCGGTCCCGGAGGGAGCGCCCGATGGCCGCGTCCACGACCCCGCTCCGTGCCCCCAGGTGCCCCCACGTCCAGGCCCGGTAGAGCTTCTTCACCGCGCGCTCGGCGAACTGGGCCGAGAGCGCCGCGTGGGCCGCGTCGTCCTTGGCCACCAGGAGGCATCCGGAGGTGTCCTTGTCGAGCCGGTGGACGAGCCCGGCCTTGCGCTCCCCCCCCACGCCGGAGACCTCCGGCCGCAGGTGGAGGAGGGCGTGCACCAGGGTGCCGGTCAGATGGCCCGGCGCGGGATGGACGACCAGCCCGGCCGGCTTGTCGATCACCAGACAACGCGCGTCCTCCCAGAGCACGTCGAGCGGGATCGCCTCGGGTGTGAGCGTGCTCGCCCGCTTGGGCGGCACCCGCACCACCACGACCGCGCCCGCCGCCACCCCCGCGCTCGCCCGCTCCACCACGGCCCCGTCCATCTCCACCCGTCCGTCCTCGATCAACCCCTGGACCCGCGACCGCGACAGCGGCAGCCGCTCCGCCAGCCCCCGATCCACCCGCAAAGCCCCCT
>DATLFF010000441.1:0-8400 GCA_035524915.1 Gemmatimonadota bacterium
GCGGCGCTGCCGGCCCGGCGGGCGACGCGGCGGCCGATCCGAACGGCGCGCCGGAGGCCCCGACCGGCTGATCCCCGGCCCGGTCACGCCCTCAGCGCCCGCGGATCGCGCCCAGGATCTCCTTGGGCTCGGGGAACCGGCCCGTTTTCTTCTTGGAGTGGAAGAGCGCACCGTCCACCGTCACCTCGAACACGCCGCCGCCGGACGGGATCAGCTCCACGTCCGCGCCGTCCACTTCGCGCTCGATCTCGGCGGCCAGACCGGCCGCCCGCGGCTCGTAGTTTCAAACCGTGCAGTACTCGATCGTGATCCTCATATGGTCTCCTTTCCGGCCGCGTTACAAACAAAGTTGTGGGCCGCCTTCAACCGCCCACTACGATCTCCAGTCGCAGGGGCAGAGCCCGTAGAAGCGCTCTTCCGACAGCCGCTCGTGGGCCTCCGCCAGCGGCGTCCCGGAACGCTTCAGGCGCGCGATGTCGCGCAGCCGGTTCAGATCCTCCGCGCTCCACCAGCGCGGGTCGGATCCGCCCGCGGAGAGCGTCGCCGGCCGGACCCAGCCCGCCCGCTCGCACACCGCCAGGGTCTCGGCGTCCAGCCCGTCCACCCGGCGCAGGAGCTCGTCGGTGCGCATGGCGTCACGGTACGGGGCGGTGGGCGGCCCGTCAACGGGTGACCTCGCGGGGCTGGGCGAGTATCTTGGGGCCCTTCGATGGAACCTCACTTATCCAGCACCGACATCCTGATCCGCCTGCTGGCCGTGCTCCTCCTGGTGGCGGCCAACGGCTTCTTCGTGGCCAGCGAGTTCGCCCTCGTCACGGTGCGCCGGACGCGGGTCGACGAGCTGGTGGCCCAGGGCAAGCCGCTCGCCAAGCTCGTCCGCGGGATCCTCCACGACATCGACGCCTACATCGCCGCCACCCAGCTGGGGATCACCATGGCCTCGATCGGCCTGGGGTGGATCGGCGAGCCGGCGCTCGCCGGCCTCGTCGAAGGGGCCATCGCCCGACTCCCGCTCATGGGAGGGCTGCCCGAATGGATCCCGACGATCAGCTCCCACGCGATCGCGGTGGCCATCGCCTTCGGGATCATCACCGGCCTCCACATCGTCCTCGGCGAGCTGGCGCCGAAGACGGTGGCCATCCAGCGGGCCGAGAGGACGGCGCTCGCGGTGGCCCTGCCGATGGAGGTCTTCTACCGGCTCTTCCGGCCGTTCATCACCGTGCTGAACGGGGCCGGCATGCTGGTGCTCCGGGCGTGCGGCTTCGAAGGCGTCGCCGCCGGGCACCACGTGGCCCACACCGAGGAAGAGCTCAAGATGATCGTCACCATGAGCACCGAGGCCGGCGTGCTCGCCCCGGAGGAGGAGGACATGATCCACCGGGTGTTCGAGTTCGCCGACCTGACCGCGAACCAGGTCATGGTCCCGCGGACCGAGGTGGTGGGCCTGCCGGTGGGCGCCACGCGGGAGCAGGTGGGGGCGACCCTCCGCGAGCACGGCTTCACCCGCTACCCGGTCTACGACGGCTCGCTGGACAACATCCTCGGAGTGGTGAACGTGAAGGACCTCCTCCCCATGCTCGAGAACGGCGATCCGTTCGACCTCCGCAAGGTGATGCACCCGCCGGTGGTGCTGCCGGAGTCCGTCCGGCTCTTCCAGCTGCTGGCCGCGATGCAGGCGAGCCGGCGGCACATGGTGGTGCTGGTCGACGAGTTCGGCGGCACGGCCGGAATCGTGACCCTGCGCGACGTGATGGAGCGGATCGTGGGCGACGTCCGGAGCGAGAAGGAGGCCGGCTGGCCGGATGTGGAGGAGGCGGGCGGGAGCGAGTACCTGCTCGACGGGCTCATGCTGATCCAGGACGTGAACGAGCGCTTCGGCCTGGAGCTCGACGACCAGGAGTACACCACGATCGGCGGCTATGCCTTCGGCGCGCTCGGCCGCCGGCCCGAGGTCGGGGACGTGGTGGAGACCCCCGGATGCAAGCTGGTGGTCGAGGCGCTGGACGGGATGCGGGTCAGCCGGCTGCGGCTGCTGCTCGAGGAGCCCGCGCCGGCGCCGGGGACCCCGCCCGGGGAGTCCTAGCCCGGGCGGCTTCAGCCGCCGGTGTAGCGGAAGACGTAGAGCCCGGTGTTCATGTCGCTGGCCACGATCCGACCGTCGTCGGTCCAGTGCACCCCCCACGCCCCCTGGAACGGACCCGCTCCCTTGGCGTGGCCTTCGTGCGCGGGCGCTAGAGCCACCGGGAACCCCGCGCCCACGTCGTTGGCGATCCCCGGGTGCGTGTCGTAGAAGCCGACCAGGCGCGGCCGGGTCGGATCCGAGACGTCCACCACCTCGACCCCGTTCTTGTAGTTCGCCAGATAGGCGAAGCGGCCGTCCCGGACCTGGAAGTTGTGCGGGATCGTCCCCAGCCGCGGCTGATAGGTGCCGGCCAGGAACGGCGCCGCCGGATTCGAAACGTCGAAGATCCGGATCGGCGAGTTCACGACCTCGTCGGCCACGAACAGGTGGCGCCCGTCGGCCGAGAGCCACGCCGAGTGGGTGAACGCGTGCTCGTACCGGATGCGGGCGAGGACCGCCGGGGCGGCGGGGTTCGACACGTCCGCGATCGTCAACTCCCCGATCTCTCCCGCCCGGAGCGGGAGGAACGAGCCGAACAGGAGCCCGTCCCGGGCGTGGACGCAGTGCGCGGTCGCATCCTGGGCGGCCACCTGGTTGAGCCGCCGCGGGGCAGCCGGGTCCGAGACGTCCACCAGCACCACGTCGCCGCCCATCGGCGACGCGATCGACAGGACCGAGCCCTCCAGCCACAGGTTGTGGGCATTCGGGGCGTGGAGCCGGGGCACTGTGCCCACCAGGGCTGGAGCGGTCGGGTCGGAGATGTCGAGGATCGCCACCGAGAAGGGCTGGGCCGCCGCGTTCCCCTCGTTCGACAGGTAGGCGATCCCGTCCGCGCCCTTGACGTCCTGAGTGAAGAGGTCGGGCATCGTGAACCGGCCGATCTCGGTGATCAGGCCGTCGAGCCGGACGATCGAGGCGCCGCCGGCCCCTCGGCGGGCGACCACGGCCACGTCGTCCACGACCCACACGTCGCCGGTCGTACCGTCGGCGTACGGCACGCGGCCCTCCAGCGCCAGGTTCCACGACTCGCGGTAGCGGACCTCGACCTCGACCGTGCGGCGGAGCTCGCCCACACGCGCCTCCACCAGGGTCGTCCCGGGCCGAAGCGCCGACGTCGTGATCTCGGCGCCGCGCCCGAGAACCACCGGCTCGCCCATGTAGAGGTCGCCCAGCGAGACCCACTCGGTCGAGGCCGGCGCGGCCGCGCCGCCCAGCTCCGCCCGCAGGGTCACGCCCTCGCCCCACTCCACGGTGCGTGCCTCCCACACGACGGCGAGGCCGCCGGCGGGGGGCGGGTCGCCGCCGGGATCGGGGGGCGCCACGGGGGGAGAGCCGCCCGAGCAGGCGAGCGAGAGCGCGGCGAGAAGGATCGGGCTTCGATTCATGACGGTAAAATACACCGCGGAGCCGAAAGGGTTGTCAGATCCTCTGCGCCCGGTCGAGGGCGCCGTCCAGCGCCGCCAGGAATCCGTCGATCTGCCGGTCGGTGATGACGAGAGGCGGGGTCAGGGAGAGCACGCTGCCCGCCGGGCCGCCGGCCAGCGCCAGGTAGCCGCGGGCGGCGAGGTCGCGGGAGACCGTCTTCGCGGCCGCCGGGTCGGGAGCGGCGGTGACCGGGTCGGCGACGATGTCGACCCCCCAGAGGGCGCCCGTGCCGCGGACGTCCCCCACCGCCCGGTGGCGGCGAGCGACCGCGCGCAGGCCCTTCCGCAGCCGGGCGCCGATGGCCCGCGCGCGGGCCGGGAGGTCCCGTTGGCCGATCTCGGCGAGCGCCGCCCGGGCGCCGGCGACGGCGAGCGGATGGGCGAGGAACGTGGTCGTGTGGCGGGCCTCGCCGGGCGCGTCCCATGCGGCCATGAGCTCGGCGCGGCCGACCAGGGCGGCGATCGGGAGCCCGCCCGTGATCCCCTTGCCCACTGTGACCAGGTCGGGCTCGAGGGGGCCGCTCGCCCACATCCGCCCGGTCCGGCCCCCGCCCGTCAGGATCTCGTCGGCCACCACGACGATCCCGCGGTCGCGGGCCGCCCGGCCGAGCGCGGCCAGCCATCCCTTCGGCGGGACGAGCACGCCCTCGCGGCCGACCACCGGCTCCACCACCCACGCCCCGAGCCGGGCCTTCGTGGGATCCGCGTTCCAGGCGTCGACCTCGGCCAGCGCGGTGTCGAGGGCGGCGCGGCCGTTCTCGGGGCCGCGGAGCCGGTAGGGGGAGCGGTAGTCGTCCGGGAAGGGGACGCGGAGCGTGGCCGGCGCGAGGGCGTCCTCGAAGGGCGCGCGGAACGCCGGCCGGCCGGTCGCGCGCAGCGCCCCCAGGCCGGTGCCGTGGTAGCCCTGGTGGAAGGCGACCACGCCGGTCCGCCCGGTGGCGAGGCGCGCGGTCTTGAGCGCCAGGTCGACCGCCTCCGCGCCGCTGGCGGCGAAGAACACGCGGCCGCCCCGGACGGGGCCCTCTCGGGACAGGGTCTCGGCCAGCGCCACGCGGTCGGCGTGGGGCGCGGCGTCGCCGAGCGCGTGAAGCAACCGGCCGGCGGCCTTCTCGACCGCCGCCACCACGCGCGGGTTCCGGTGGCCCACCAGCGCCGCTCCAAAGCCGCCGGTGAAGTCCACGTAGACGTTCCCGTCGGCGTCCACCACGTTGGCGCCGCGGGCGGCCGCCCAGGCGATCGGGGGCTCGCCGTCCAGGATTCCGGCGACGGGCGCGGGCTCGACGCGCGCGGAGCGGGCGGCCAGGCCGCGGCTGACGGGGCCGGGAGGGGGGACGACGATGCGCGGCAGGGCGCGGCCGGAGGGGTCCGGAGTCCGGCTCAGGCGGACCCCGCGGGGGCCGGTGTCAAACAGGGATACCGCACGGTCAAGTCGTATCCACCGGATTCTAGGGACCGGGCGGACTCTCTCCGCGGAGGCGCTCGGCCAGCGCCAGCAGGGCCACCCGGTACGAGTCCGCGCCGAACCCGTACACCCCGCCCGCGCAGGCGGCGGCGAGGACAGAGCGCCGGCGCCACGACTCGCGGGCGTGGACGTTCGAGAGGTGGACCTCGACCACCGGCTTGTCGAACGCGCGGACCGCATCGGCGAGGGCGTACCCGTAGTGGGTGAGGGCCCCGGCGTTCAGCAGTGCGCCCTCGGCCCACTTGGCCCGTGCCTGGAGGCGGTCGATCAGCGCCCCCTCGTGGTTCGACTGGAACCACTCGAGCGCGGCGCCCAGCTCCGCCGCCACCGGCGCCAGCGCGGCCTCGATGTCGGCCAGGGTGGCCGTGCCATAGATCCCCGGCTCGCGCGTCCCCAGCGCGTTCAGGTTGGGGCCGTTCAGGACGAGCACGTTCATCCGACCTCCACTCCTTCGAAGAGCGTCGCGATCCACCGGTCGACGGCCGCGTCGTCGAGCGCCACGATCCGGACCTCCCCGGGCGCGACCGGGAGCGCCGCGTGGAGCCGCCCCCCGGCGCGCTTCTTGTCGTGCCGGACCCGCTCGGCGAGCGCCGCGGGCCCGAGGCCCGCCGGCGGCCGGGTCGGGAGCCCCAGCCCGTCGAGCGCGGCCGCCGCGCGGTCGGCGAGGCCGGCCCGCGCGATCCCCTCCGACTCGGCCCACCGCGCCGCGGCAACCAGCCCGATCGCCACCGCCTCCCCGTGCAGGAGCGCGCCGCCGGCGGCCGCCTCCAGCGCGTGGCCGAGCGTGTGGCCCAGGTTCAGCGCGCGCCGCTCTCCCGCCTCGCGCGGGTCCCGCGTCACGACCGCCGCCTTGACCGCCGCCGCGCGCCGGATGGCCGGCTCTACCACGTCCAGCCGCCGCGCGGCCAGGCCCGCGCCCTCGCGCTCGCAAAGATCGAACAGCCCGGGGTCGCCGATCAGGCCCGCCTTCACCACCTCGGCCCACCCCGCCCGCCAGTCGCGCTCCGGCAGGGTGAGCGGGGCGAGCGGGTCGATCGCGACCAGGCGCGGCGGCCAGAACGTGCCGACCGGGTTCTTGACCCCGGCGAAGTCGATCGCGTTCTTGCCGCCGATCGCGGCATCGACCTGCGCGAGGATGGTCGTCGGCCAGATCGCGAGCGGGATCCCCCGCTTCCAGGTCGCCGCGGCCAGGCCCGCCACGTCGCCGACCGCGCCGCCGCCGAGCGCGGCCAGCGGCGTGTCGCGGTCGGCGCCGGCCACGGCCAGCGCGCTCCAGAGGGCGGTCAGGCCGTCGATCGACTTCCCCTCCTCGCCCTCGGGGAGCTCGACCGGCGCGGCGGCGTGGCCCGTGGCCGAGATCGCGGCCGTCAGCGCCCCGCCGTGGAGTCGCCCGACCCGCGCATCCGTGGCGACGACCACCGGACCCGGGGACCCGCCGCCGGACGGAGCCACTCGCCCGGCGGCCCCACCGCCTCCGAGCGCCCGCTCCGCGATGTCCGCTCGCCCCAGCACCCCGCGGCCGAACACGATCCCCTCGGCGATCTCCTCCGGCGCCGGCCACTCCAGCCGCCGGAGGACCTCGACCGCCACCGCCTCCAGCGGCCCCGACGCGTCCACCCGGTGCCGCAGCGCGGAGTAGCGCGGCCGCCGCTCCTCCAGCAGCTCCAGCAGCCGCGCCGCGGGATCGGGCCCGGTCAGGAGCGGCCGGCCCTCGCCGGCGCGCACGGCCAGGACCGCCGGCGGGCCATCCAGCCAGACGCCCTCTCCCCAGCGGGCCAGGCGCTCGCGGCTCCCGGGGTCCTCGAGCGCCCCACCCCCGAGCGCGATCACCGCCGGCCCCGCCGCCGACTCCACCGCGCGCTCGACCGCCCGGCGCTCGGCCTCGCGGAAGCCGGCCTCGCCCTGGCGCGCCCAGATCTCGGCGACGGCCAGGCACTCGACCGCCTCGACCTCCCGGTCGACGTCGACCGCCGCCCAGCCGAGCCACCCCGCGATCCGCTCCGCGACGGCCGACTTCCCCGCCCCGGAGAGCCCCGCCAGGTAAAGCCGCGGACCGCTCACGTCTCCTCCGCCGGCGCCTCGGCCGACTCGGCGGGCGCCGCCGGCGACTCGAGGAGCGCCGCCGGCAGATCCGGCCGCCGCCACGGGATCCGCGCGAGATACGCGTCCAGCGCGGAGCGCGTGTCGCCCACGTGGTCGCCGCCCAGCTTCTCGAGCGCGGCGCCGGCGAGCACCAGCGCGACCATCGCCTCGGCCACCACGCTCCCCGCCGGCACCACCACCACGTCGCTCCGCACGTACTTCGACTCCGTCTCCTCGCCGGTCGAGAGGTCGACCGAGCGGAGCGGACGCCGCTGGGTGGAGATGGGCTTGAAGAAGGCCCGCGCGACGACCGGCGACCCGTTCGTGATCCCGCCCTCGACGCCGCCCGCGCGGTTCGTGCGGCGCGCGACCCCCCGCTCCCAGAACACCTCGTCCTGCGCCGAGCGGCCGCCCTCGGCCGGGGTCTCGACGCCGTCCCCCACGGCGGCCGCCTTGACCGAGGGGATCGACAGGAGCGCCCGGCCGAGCGCGGCCTCGATCCGCCGGTCCCACTGAACGTAGGAGCCGAAACCGGGCGGAACACCGAGCGCGACCACCTCGGCCACACCCCCCAGGGTCTCCCGCGCCTCGCGCGCCTCGGCGATCCGCTCGAGCATCGCCGCCTCGGCGTCCGGGTCGGCGCAATAGAGGGGCGAGGCGTCGCGCCGCGCGAGGAGCGCGCCCCAATCGCTCCGGTCCGGCCGGGCCTCCACGCCCCCCAGCGCGACCACGTGGCCGAAGACCCCGATCCCCAGCTCCCGCAGGAGCCCGTGCGCCACCGCCCCCAGCGCCACCCGCATCGCGGTCTCCCGCGCGCTCGCCCGCTCGATCGCCGGGTTGGCGTCGTCGAAGCCGTGCTTGAGCATCCCCGTCAGGTCGGCGTGCCCGGGCCGCGGCACGGTCCGTCGCGGGTGCTTCTCCTGCGGGATCTCGCCGCGGTTGGCGATCCGCATGCCGATCGGCGCGCCGGTGGTCTTCCCCTTCCACAGGCCGGAGACGATCTCGACCCGGTCGCGCTCGATCTTCATCCGCGCGCCACGGCCTTCGCCTCCCTGCCGCCGTACGAGGCGCGCGTCCACGTCGGCGGCCGAAACTCCGAGCCCCGCGGGGACGCCCTCGAGGATCCCGAGGAGCGCGCTCCCGTGGGACTCGCCGGCCGTGACCCAGCGGATCAAGCGGGGCCCCGCGCGGCCGGGTCCCCGCCGCTCACGGGCGGGGCTTCCCCAGGGCCACCTCGCGCGCGGCGGCGCGGAAGTCTTCCTCGTACGACTCGGCGGCGGAGGAGTCCCCGTCCACGACCAGCGCGGCCG
>DATLFF010000442.1:0-17133 GCA_035524915.1 Gemmatimonadota bacterium
AGCGCCACGTCCAGCAGGTCCTCGCAGGTCCCGTTCTCGTCGAAGTCGAAGCACTCCTCGCTGACCCAGGAATAGGACCCGCGCATCGACCAGGTGTCCGTGAGGAGCGCCTCGGCCACGAAGTCCGCCCCCCACAGGTCGAGCTCGCCGAAGTTGCGGTAGGCGAGCAGGATGTCCGACGTGTCGGACTGGTCGGGGCCGATGGTCCCGAGCGGGATCCGGGCCGCCAGCGTGGTGGCCTGGGTGACGATGGCCGTCAGCGCTTCGGGGGTGAGCGCTCCCGCCTGGACCAGCGGGGTCAGCCGCTGCACCAGGAAGGCCGAGGTCGTGCTCGGATCGAAGAACACGTTCGGCGTCTCCACCCGGAGCGGGGTGATGAAGTCCTGGATGTCGCTCCGGTAGACGTCCGCCGCCAGCAGAACGCGACCGCCGATCAGTCCTTTGTAGCCGACCTCGATCGTGTTCGTGACGGTGGGGGTGAGCCGCTCGATGTCGGTGGGACCGGCGTCCAGGTCGAACGTCCCCGTCTCCGGGTTCAGCCGGCGGAGCACCGTCATGATCGGGGGCAGGTCCGACTGCAGGACCGGCAGCAGGGCGGCCGGGATCTGGCCCGCCGCCACGAGGGCGTTGAGGACCGAGTTCCACGCCAGCGCCGCGCTGGCCGGGACCGGCTGCCCCGGCGCGAACGGCGAGCGCATGCAGAGCCCGCCGTCGAAGCCCCCGGGACAGGAGCGGGAGAACGTGAAGCCGCTCTCCGGCGTGCCGCGGGTCCGGATGTCGTAGCCGATGTCGCCGGCGATCGGGATCCGCTGCACGAACAGGTCGAGGAACAGGTTGTTCGTGGTCGGCGTGCTGAACGCGCGGTTGAAGGTGAGCCGCAGGTTCTGGTCCGGCGCGGGCCGCAGGACGAGCGCCGCGCGTGGCGAGAAGACCAGGTCCTCCAGCCGGTTGTGCCAGTCCAGCCGGGCCGCGCCCACGAACTCCAGGTTGTCGGTCAGCCGGGTCTCGGAATGGATGTAGCCGCCCGCCTCGTTGATCGTATCGTCGTCCTCGTTGCGACCGGTGATCGTCATGTCGGTGCGGGGCTCGGTCTTCTGGAGGTCGACCCCGTACACGAAGTCCTGGCGCTCTCCGAGGGCGAAGCCGTGCTGCACCTGGCCGGCCAGCATGAAGGAGTTGTCGATCACGTTCTGGCCGGTCCGGAGCAGGTAGGAGTCCCCGGCGTCGCTCATGTTGATGAACGACTGGGCGAAGAGCCGCCCCTTCCGGAGGCGCACCTGCCCGTAGCTGTAGGTCCAGTGGTCGGCCTGCGCCGCGCCCACGCCGGTCAGCTCGATGGAGGAGGCGCCCACGTTGGCGCCGGCCGCCAGGACCAGCTCACCGTCGTCCCACGGGCGGGTGTCGAAGCGGGCGTCCACCGAGTAGCGCTCGGCGTCGAAGTTCCGGAGCCCGACCTGGGTATCCGGATCGGCCGGCAGCGCGGCGGCGCGCGCGGCCGCTTCGGCCGGGTCCTCGAACTCGAAGTCCTCGCCGCGGAAGTACTGGCCCGAGATCTTGATCCCCGAGCTCTCGCCGACCAGGGCGGCGTGCCGGAACTCGCCGTGGAAGATCGAGCGCTCGCCGCCGGCCACGCTGAACTGCGTGCCGGGGTCGTCGATCGGCGAGGTCGTGAGCATGTGGAGCACCCCGCTCGCCGAGTTCGGCCCGTAGAGCGCGGCCGCCGGACCGAGCAGGACCTCGATGTGGTCCAGATCGAGGTTGGTGGTCGGGATGAAGTTGTAGGCGTTGACGCGCAAGGACGGCACGGCGGCGTAGCGGTTGTCCGTGAGGACCAGCATGGCGCCGGAGAACACGTTGTTGAACCCGCGCGTCACCACGTTGGCCTGCTGGAGCCCCGTCTGGGCGACGTCCACTCCCGGCTGCCCCTTCACGTGCTCGATCACCGTGGGGGCGGCCTGCTCCCGGATCTCCGCCTGGTCGATGAACACGATCGAGGCCGGCGCGTCGAGCTGCTTCTCCTCGCCGCGCGAGGCGGTCACGACGATGGGGTTGAGCTGGACCGCGCGCGACACCATCGCGATCTGGACGTCGCGGCTTCCGGCTGCGGCGACCTCGACCGGCACGCGGCGGGAGTCGTAGCCGAGCCGGCTGGCGACCACGGTGTAGCTCCCGGCGGGGAGCTCGAACCGGAAACGGCCGTCGGTCCCACTGACGGCCCCGGCCACGTCGGCCTGGCCGGCGCCCTGAACCTGGATCGTGGCCTCGAGCGGCTCGCCGGTCTCGGCGTCGACCACCTGCCCCAGCAGTGTGCCCGTCTGGGCGGCCAGCGGCGCGGCGGCGCCCATGAGCGCGAGCGCGATCACACACGAAAACGTGAGCGAGCGCATCCGGTTACCTCCGGTCGGAATTGGCAAGGAGAGAGCGGCGATGACCGTCCCGCGTACCATTGTAGGGGTTGGCCCGGGACGCGTCTAGAGGGAAGTTCCGGGGCCGCCGGAGGCCCGCGCGATCTCCGCCCGGAGGGCCGCCTCCAGCGAACCGGCCGCTTCCGCGGCGAACGGGTTGAGGGCGAGGATGTCCTCGTAGAGCTCGCTGGAGTCCGCGTCGGTGAGCGCCAGGGCGGCGAAGACGCGGCGCTCGGACGGGGTCGTCAGCTCCGGGGGACCGATCCCCGCCCGCTTCAGCGCCCGGGCGATCAGGAAGGCCAGCGCCTGGGAGCGGGCCATGTCGCGGTCGTGCGCCTCGGGTTCGACCCGGACCGGCTCGAGCCCCAGTCGGCGGGCGAAGGCCGCCACCTCGTCGGCCGCCTCCTCGCGTCCCGGCGCCGCGCACACGGCGATCCTCTGCCCGGCGAGGCCCGCCTCGCGCACGCTGTCGGGACCGAACAGGGGATGCGTCCCGGCGAACGCGGCCCCGGCCGGCAGCCGCTCGGCCATCCACTCCATCGGCCGCACCTTGACCGAGGCGGTGTCGACCAGGAGCGCGTCGCCGCGCAGGTGGGGGGCCACTCCGTCGAGGACGAGCGGGAGGGCCCGGATCGGCACCGCCAGCAGGACCCACGGCCGGGACGCGACCCCGGCCAGGTCCGACCAGCCCACTCCCAGCGCCTCGGCGTCCCGCGACAGGTCGCGGACGTCCGTAACCGTCACCCGGCAGGTGGGGTACAGCGTCTCCGCCGCCAGCCGGCCGCAGCGGCCGAACCCGACGATCCCGACGTCGGCCTCCCACCGGCTCAACCCTCGAACCCCGGCGTCCGGGCGAGCTGCTCGACCAGCTCGCGCTGCTCCTCGCTGAGCTCGGAAGGCACCCGGATCTGCACCTCCACGTACTGGTCCCCGACCTCGTCGTCCTTGCGGATCCCCTGGCCCTTGAGTCGGAACCGCGCCCCCCCCTGCGTCCCCGGGGGGATCGAGAGATCCACCTTCTGCCCGCGGACGGTCGGCACCCGCACTTTGGTCCCGAGCATCGCCTGGACGATGCCAATCGGGACCGTGACGAACACGTCGAGCCCCTCCCGGCGGAAGACGGCGTCGTCCTTCACCCGCACGCTGAGGAACAGATCCCCCGGGGGACCGCCGGCGACGCCGGGCTCCCCCTTGCCGCGAATCCGGATCCGGTCGCCGTCCTCGGTGCCGGGCGGGATCCGCACGCGGATCCGGCGGCGCCGGGTGATCGAGCCCTCCCCCCGGCACTCGCGGCACGGGGTCTGCACCAGCGTGCCGCGACCGTAGCAGCGCGGGCACGGGCGCTGGACCGCGAAACCTCCCTGGACCAGCGACACCTGGCCCGCGCCCCCGCACTGCGGGCACGTCTCGATCGGGGTTCCGGGCTCGTTCCCGCGGCCGCGGCACCGGGGGCACTCCTCCTCGAACGGGACCCGCACGGTGATCTCGCCGCCGCGCGCGGCGACGGCGAACGAGACCGCCACTTCGACCTGCCGGTCCGCCCCCCGCTGGGGCTGCGGCGCGCTCGGGCCCCGCGGGTGCCGCTGGCCGAAGATCGACGAGAAGAGGTCGCTGAAGCCGCCCATCCCGCCGAGGTCCCCGAGGTCCACCTCCTGCCAGCCGGACTCCGCGGCGCCGGGCCGCGGGCCCGCGCCGTAGCCGGCGGCGCCGGCCTCGCGCATGCGGTCGTACTGCTGGCGCTTCTCGGGGTCGGAGAGAACCTGGTAGGCGGCCGAGATCTCCTTGAAGCGCTCCTCGGCCGACGCGTTCTCCGGGTTCACGTCGGGGTGGTACTTCCGGGCGAGCTTGCGGTAGGCCTTCTTGATGTCGTCGGCGGAGGCGCTCTTCTGGACGCCGAGGACTTCGTAATAGTCCTTGACCGCCACCTCGGCCTAGTCCGGGCGATGCTCGTAGACCTGGACCTGGGCGGGGCGCAGCAACTGGTCGCCGAACCGGTAGCCGCGCGCCGCGACCGCCGCCACGGTCCCGTCCTGGCCCGGTGAATCGGCCGGCCAGACCCCGATCGCCTCGTGGATCTCCGGGTCGAACGGCTCGCCGACCTCCCCCACGGGAGCCAGGCCCTCGCGCTCGAGCACGTCGAGGATCTTCCGCTCCACCAGCGACACCCCCTCCACCACCGCCGCAGTGGCGGTCGCGGTCGGATCGAGGTGGGCCACGCGCTCGAGATCGTCGAGCGGCCCGAGCAGCTTGGCGATCAGGTCGGCCTTGGCGCGCGCCCAGGCGGCGGCGCGTTCGCGGGCCTCGCGCTTGCGATAGTTGTCGAACTCGGCCTGGAGGCGGAGAAGGCGGTCCTGGAGGCTCCGGACCCGCTCCTCGAGCTCGAGCTCGAACTCGCGCTCGCGGGCGGAGGCGGGCTCCTCGGTGGCGACCGTCTCGCCTTCGACGGACTCGTCTTCCGGCCCAGCGGCGTCGGGGACGTCACTCTCGTTCGTCACGCGCCGAATATAGGGGCGGGTGGAAGGCCCGCCACACGCTCAGTCGGCTACGTGGCCATCCCCCACCAGCTCGCGGAACGCGGCCTCGTCGAGCACCGTCACCCCCAGCTCCCGCGCCCGGTCGAGCTTGGAGCCCGGCTCGGCGCCGGCCACCACCGCGTCCGTCTTCTTCGACACCGAGCCCGTCACCCGTCCGCCGGCGGCCTCGATGGCGGCCCGGGCCGCGCCGCGCGTGTAGCCCTCCAGCGACCCCGTCAGGACGAAGGTCTGCCCCGCCAGCGGCCCGCCCGCCGGGGCGGGCGCGCCCTTCCGCTCCAGCTCGACGCCGTGCTCCCGCAGCCGCTCCACCAGCCGCCGGTTCTCCTCCCGCTCGAAGAACTCGCGCACCGACTCCGCGACCCTGGGGCCGATCCCCTCGACCGCCTCGAGCTCCTCGCGGCTCGCCGCCTCGAGCGCCCGCATGGAGGGGAAGGCCCGGGCGAGCGCGGCCGCCACCGTGTCCCCCACGAACCGGATGCCTAGCCCGTAGAGCGTGCGCCGGAAGCCGCGCGACTTCGATCGCTCCAGTGCGGCCAGCAGGTTCGACGCCGAGAGGTTTCCCATCCGCTCCAGGCCCATCAGGGTCGCGTGATCGAGCTCGTAGAGATCGGCCAGGTCGCGGACGAGCCCCCGCTCCACCAGCTGCCGCGCCAGCTTGTCGCCCAGACCGTCCACGTCCATCGCGCCCCGGCCCGCCCAGTGCAGGAGCCGCTCCCTCAGCTGGCTGGGACACGAGGCGTTCAGGCACCGGTGGGCCACCTCGCCCTCGGGCCGCACGACCTCGGAGCCGCACGCCGGACAGCGCTTCGGCATCGAGAAGCGGCGGGCCCCCCGCGGCCGCTCCTCCTTCACCACCCGGACGATCTGGGGAATCACCTCGCCGCCGCGGGCGACGACCACGGTGTCGCCCGCGCGGACGTCCTTCCGGCGCACCTCGTCCTCGTTGTGGAGCCCCGCCATCTGAACCGTGACCCCGCTCACCTCGACCGGCTCGAGGACCGCCGTGGGCGTGAGCTTCCCGGTCCGACCCACCGTGACCAGGATGCTGACCACTTTTGTGGTCGCCTCCTCCGCCGGGAACTTGTACGCCACCGCCCACCGGGGGTGCTTCGACGTCCACCCCAGCTCGGCCTGCCGCTCGAGGTCGTCCACCTTGATCACCACGCCGTCGATCTCGTAGTCCAGCGAGTGGCGCCGCTCCTGCCACTCGAGGCAGTGGGCCACCAGCTCGTCGAAGCTCTCGCATCGGCGCCACTCCGGGTTGACCGGCACGCCCCACTCGGCCAGCCGCTCCAGCGCCCGCGACTGCCGATCCAGGTCGTCCACGCCCAGGAGCGTGTAGCCGAAGAACCGGAGCGGCCGGGAGGCGGTGATCCGGCTGTCGAGCTGGCGCACGCCACCGGCGGCGGCGTTCCGCGGGTTGGCGAACGGCGCCTCCCCGGCCTCCTCGCGCTCCTCGTTGAGCCGCGCCAGCCCGCTCCGCGTCATGTAGACCTCGCCGCGGACGATCACCCGGCCGGCCGGGGCGCCGTCGAGCCGCAGCGGGATCTCGCGAATCGTCCGCAGGTTCGGCGTCACGTCCTCGCCGGTCGTCCCGTCCCCGCGGGTCGCCCCGCGGACCAGCACGCCGTCCTCGTAGACGAGGGAGATCGAGAGCCCGTCGATCTTGAGCTCGGCGACCCAGTCGAGTGGCGTCTCCGGCTCGCCGAGGGCGCGCAGGAGCCGGTCGCGCCAGGCGGCGAGCTCCTCGGCTCCGTAGACGTTGTCCAGCGAGAGCATGGGAACGGAGTGCTCGACCCGCGGGAACACGTCGAGCGGCGCCCCGCCCACCCGCGAGGTGGGGGAATCGGGGGCGGCGAGCTCCGGCCACCGGGCCTCGAGCTCGACCAGCTCGCGCAGGAGGGCGTCGAACTCGGCGTCCGAGACCGACGGGGCGTCGAGGACGTGATAGCGCCGGTTGTGCTCGTCGATCTCCCGCCTCAGCGCGCGCGCCCGCGCCGCCGCCTCGGGAGGCGCTGTCGTCCGGTCCGTCATGGAGACGAAATCTAGTACTCCGGCAGTGCTAGCGGCGGCGCCTCACGCGCCCCACCGGGCGGCGAGCTCGGCCGGCGGGAGGTCGGAGGAGACGAGGAAGGCCTCCACGCCGCCCTCCCCGTGGACGGCGACGACCGAGACGCCCCCCGCGCGGGCCAGCCGGCTGCCGACCGGGGGCGACTCGTCCAGCGGGACGAAGACCGAGACCCGGGCCTCTCCGGACACGGCCACCCAGTGGGCGTAGCGCAGGCCGTCCACCGTGCAGTCCGAGAGCCCCTCGATCCGGGCGTCCTCCGGCCCCGGGATCGCCGGCGGCTCCGCGCCGGGCGGAAAGGGGTGGCCGGAGGGATGCGTGGCGGCGTGCGCCGTGTGATCGGCCGCGAGCCCGGCCGCCACCGTGTTCTCCGGAGCCGGCGGGAAGAACAGGAGCAGCGCGGCCGCCCCGGCCGCGGCGGCCAGCGGCAGCGCCCACCGGAGGCCTCGTCGCGACCCCCCTTCCCGGGAGCCGGCCACGATCGCCTCCACCCGGCGCCGCAGGGCCTCCGGAGCGACCGTGCGCCCGCCCGCCGCCACCCGGTCGAGGAGCGCCCGCTCCGAGCGCTCCGCCCGGGCGCAGGCGGCGCAGGCCGCCAGGTGGGCGCCCAGCGCCTCGGCCTCGGCGGGCGGGAGCTCGCCGTCCACGTAGGCGGACAGGCGGTCGCGGGTCTCGGGACAGGTCATCCGAACCGAAGGGACGCGGCCCGCCGACCGGCTATTCCCCGGGGCCTCATCCGGCGGTGGCCATACCCGCCGCCAGGAAGAGCGCGGTCGCCGCCCCGCCGGCCAGCAGGGCGTAGGGCAGCTGGGTCCGGACGTGGGTGATGTGGTCGCAGGCGGACGCCAGGGAGGCCACGATCGTGGTGTCCGAGATCGGCGAGCAGTGGTCGCCGAAGATCCCGCCGGAGAGCACCGCCCCCAGCACGAGCGGGAGCGAGAGCCCGAGCGGGTCCACCATCGGGACGCCGATCGGGATCATGATCGCGAACGTCCCCCAGGACGTGCCGGTCGAGAAGGAGATGAGTCCGCCGGCCAGGAACAGGAGCGCGGGGACGAGCCCCGGGCTGAGGAAGCGCTCCACCACCGAGGCCACGAACGGGCCCGTCCCGAGCGCGTTGCAGGTGGCCCCGAGCGCGAACGCGAGCACCAGGACCACGACCAGCGGCAGGAGGCCGGCCATTCCCTGGAGCGTGTACTTGCTGCTCTCCTCCACCCCCATGATCCCCTGCACCTTGTAGAGCACGAACATGGCCGCGATCGCGCTCGAGATCGCCCACAGGACGGACGTGGAGCCGTCGCCGTCCAGCGGGTCTCCTTCTCCGGTGACGAAGAGGCCCACCACCATCATCCCGACCAGCACGACCACCGGGAGGATCATGTTGAGCGCGCGCGCCGGCGCCCCCGGCTTGGGCGGAACGTCGAGCAGGGAGTCCTGCTCCTCGGGGAGCGACGGCCCCCCGGCGGCGTGCGGGCCCTCCTCCGCGGTCTGGCGCTCCTCCTCCCGCATCGGGCCCAGGTTCCAGTCGAACGTGACGACCAGCCACACCAGGGCCAGCGCCAGGATCGAGTAGAAGTTGTAGGGGATCGCCCGGACGAACGCCGCCACCGGATCCTCCACTCCCTGGGTTCCGAGGAGCCCGATCACGTAGGCTCCCCAGGCGTTCATCCCGACCAGGACGCAGACGGGCGCGGCGGTGGAGTCGCAGATGTAGGCGAGCTTGGCGCGCGAGATCCTCAGCCGGTCGAACAGCGGCCGCGCCACCGTGCCGGTCACGAGCGAGGTGATGTTCGATTCGATGAAGACGACCGTTCCGATTCCCGCGGCCAGATAGCCGGCGGACCGCCGGGAGTGTCCGATTCCGAGTCGCTGGAGCCACGCCACGAACCCCTCCACACCGCCCGAGCGTTGGGTGAGCGTCAGCACCGCGCCGATGGCGAGGGAGAAGAGGAGGATCTTGGCGTTGTCCACGTTCGCGATCACGCCCGCGATCGCCTCGAGGGCGTCGCGCGCTCCGGCCAGCGGGTTCCAGCCGGCGAGGATCCACCAGCCGCTCCAGATCCCGAGGATCAGCGAGAGGTAGACCTGCCGCGTGGCGATGGCCAGCGCGATCGCCAGCAGCGGCGGCGCCAGCGACAGTAGGCCGTGGGTCTCGGTCACGGGGAGGCCCCGGCGGGCGGCCGGCCGCTCCTCACTCGGACACCGCCGGCATCGGCTCCCGGCACCGGGCCCCGGCGCGGACGCGGGCGAAGATCCGGCGCTGCAGCTCGCCCAGGTCGCCTCCGGCCTCGCGCCACACGCGGCGCTGCCAGCGGCTCTCCGTCCCCTCCGCCAGGATCCGGTCGAGCCCGCCGATGGCCGCCTCCGACGTCCCGAGGCGCTCGGCCCACGGCCGCGCCGACTCGCGCATCGTCGCGATCTCGTCGGCCAGGGTCACGACCTCGCCGGTCACCGGGTGGGCGACGGGCGCGTCCCAGCGGAAGCGCTGGGCCTTGAACCAGCCGTCGGCCAGGTACGCCGGCTCCAGCTCCCACTCCGGCTCACCGGCCTCCCACGCCTCCACCAGGGCCGCCGCCAGCGCCTGCGACAGGGCGACGAACGTGCGGGTCCGCTCCAGGTCGATCTGCATGTCGAGCATGCGCAGCTCCACCGTCCGGTACTGGAGGTGCGGCCTCACGTTCCACCACACCTGGCGGGCCGCCGTGATCGCCCCCGAGGCGATCAGCCGCTCGATCACCGTCTCGAAGTGGGCCCAGTCGCGGAAGCGAGGGGGGTAGCCGGTTCTGGGGAACGATCCGAACACATGCATCCGGATCGTCTCGAACCCGGTGTCCGCTCCCTCGAAGAACGGGGAGTTCGCCGACAGCGACAAGAGCGGCGCCGCCCAGCGGCGGAGCTGGTTGGCGACGTACACGCGGGCGTCGTCGTCCTCCACCCCCACGTGCACGTGGAGCCCGAACGAGAGGTTCCGGCGAGCCAGGTACTTCAGCTGATCGCCCACCCACTGGTAGCCCGGCGTGTCGACGAAGTCCTGGTCCCGCCAGCGCGCGAACGGGTGCACGCCGCCGATCCCGATCGCCACGTCGCGCGAACCGGCCAGCTCCAGCAGATCGCACCGCAGCCGGCGCACCTTCTCGATGGCCTCGTCGGGATCCGACGCCACCTCGGTGTTGCCCTCGAGGACGGTTTGAAGGAGCTCGTATCCCAGCCGGGCGCGGAGCGGCTCCGGGGCGGCGGCGAGCAGCCCGTCGACCACGGGCACCAGGTCCCCGGTGGCCGGGTCGCAGAGCTGGTACTCCTCCTCCACTCCCAGGGTGACGGCGCTAGCAGACATGGGAGATCAGACGTTTCCGGAGCGCAGGTATTCCCGCTCTTGGGGAGTGAAGCCGTAGACGTCGTAGAGCCGCTCCTCGGCCTCCTGCTGGAGCTCGTCGATCCGCGACTGCGCCCGGTCCACCTCCGCCTCGATCCGGGCACGATGCTGGAGCACCACCACGACGTGGGCTGTGGTGGTCGGCATCCTGATGAACTCCTCGATCCGGTCGCGGTTCATTCCGCCCAGCTGGTCGAACCGCTGCTGGAGCGAGAATTCGAGGTACGAAGCGGCCTCCTCCGTGGTCGTGACGATCGTCGATCCCCGGCGGAAGATGACGACCGGCCCCCGGCGCTTGACGTCGGTCACGTCGGCCAGCGGCCGCGGCACGTTGATCTCCCGGATGATCCCCTCGGTGCGATGGAGCGGCACCAGGGCCACGCCGGCGCCCTTGGCCACCTTCTCGATGCGGTCCATCTCCAGGAGCCGCAGGGCGTTCTCCGCCGCCAGCTCGAGGATCCGGTCCCGCACCGCGCGGAACGGCGCGCCCGCCTTCTTGGTCAGCATGGGCACCCGGAAGCTCGCCAGGCGCTCCTCCGCCGTCGGACCTCCCTTGGCGGCGGACTTGCCGTGGTAGTGTTGCCAGACGAAGTGGAAGAGCCGCGAGTTGAGAATGACCGACAGGTCCTCGGTCGGCGTGGATTTGAGCCGGGGAACCAGGGCCAGCAGCGGCGCCAGCGGCAGGGTCCCCTTCGGCGCCAGGGCCGCCATCGGGTAGTCCTTGTAGCGGAACACGATCTTGGGACCGCCGATGGCGGCGCGGAGCGGGCCGTCGAAGAGCGGGTTCTTCGCGGTGCGGCTGAAGTGGAGCGGGGGATTGAGCTGGTGGCGGTTGCGGAGGAAGCTCCGCCGCAGGAACCCGACCGCCAGATTGCGGTGACGGGTGTCGAGCGACTCCCATTCCTCGCGGCCGATCAGCTCCTCCCGGTCCCCGTGCTCCATCGGGTCGGGCAGTCCCGGCAGAATATCGGTCAGCCGGTCGAGCCGCTCGGTGCGGATCCCGGCCTTCTCGTACCGGGCGGCCATGGAGCGGGCGCTCGGCCTGGCGGAACGGGTCTTTTCGGCCATCCGTCGCCTGCTATGCCGTGGTCAGGACGCGGGCCGGATCCAGGCGTGCAGCCCGGTGGGCCGGGAGGGCCGCGGCCAGGACACTTACGAGGACGCCCAAGGTAAGACCGCCTGCAAGGATCGGCCAAGACAGCTCGAAGAACGACGGGGGCAGGAAAGGCAGGTCGGGGAGCGCCCGATCGAGCCCCCAGTCCGCGACGCGGGCCGCCGCGACGGCGATCGCCAGCCCCGCCAGCGAGCCCGCGAACCCCACCAGCGCCGCCTCCACCAGGAACAGCAGCCGGATGTCTCCGCGGCTCGCCCCGACCGAGCGGAAGACCCCGATCTCGTGGCGCCGCTCCATGACCGAGAGCAGCAGCGCGTTGGCGATCCCCAGGCCCGCCACTCCCAGCACCACCAGCCCGATCAACCCGAACGCCATGCGCAGGACGTCGGTGAGAGTGCGGATCCGCTGGGCCGTCTCGCGCCCCGAGGTCACGCTGTAGCCGAGCGACTCGATGGCCGCCGCGACCCGGTCCACCTCCTCGGCCCGCTCGGCCACCACCGTGAGCGAGATGTATCGGGGTCGGTCCTCGCCGGCGAGCTCCCGGTTCCACTTTTCGACCACCGGCCGGGGGAGGCTGACCCCGACCAGCGGCACGCGATCGCTCACCCCCACCAGGCGCACGGGCACCACCTGGCGGACGTCGCCGGGATTGAAGGAGGAGTACCCCAGGTAGAGCGTGGCGGCCTGGTCGCGCAGGACCCCGGGGGTGATCTGGGGCAGGTCGTTCGCCTTCGCGAAGCCGGTGTTGTACATGTCGATGATGTCGCTCGACACGACCACCGGATAGGGCGGCCCCGGGTCCCCCTCGCGGACGAACTCCGAGCCCTCGGGCAGCTGGTCCGCCAGAAGCTCGGGATCGACGCCGAACACGCCGGTGTCGGTCACGAACCCCTGGCCGAAGAACCGGGCTCTCAGCTGCGCCGGCATCGCGAGGCCCGCCATCGGCATCACCCGCTCCACCCCGTCGATGGCCTCGATCCGCTCCACCGCCCGCTCGTCGAGCGAGGAGAACGGGCTGTCGAACTGGAGGATCGCCAGCGAGATCGACCGGGGGGCCACGGTCAGGTGGGTGATGGGGAGCGAGGAGACCACCCGGTCGAGGAGCGCCCTGCGGGTCCCGGTCACGAACGCGACCAGAAACACCAGCATGGCGACGCCCAGGGCCACCCCCCCGGCGAGGAGCGCCGCCCGGAGGCGGTGACGGCGCACGTTGTGGCCGGCGCGCGCGAGGGCTCGCAACGGGCCCATCAGGCCGTCCCCGGGTCCGCCAGCCGGCCGTCCACCAGATGAAGCACGCGGTCCGCCACCGCCGTGATGGCGGGGTCGTGGGTCACGATCACCACGCCCAGGCCGCGATCGTCGACCGCCGCCCGGAGGAGCCGGATGATCCCTTCGCCCGTGGCCGCGTCCAGGTTCCCGGTCGGCTCGTCGGCCAGCACGAAGTCGGGACCGGTCACGAGCGCCCGGGCGATCGCCACCCGCTGCTTCTGGCCCGCCGACAGCGTGCCGGTTGGCTGGTCCACCTGCTCGGCCAGCCCGACGTCGGCGAGCGCCGCACGGGCGCGTGCCCCGCGGTCCCGCGGACGCCGGCGGGCGAAGAGGTACGGCACGAGCACGTTCTCCAGGGCCGTCTCGGCGGCGCTCAGATGGAACGACTGGAACACGAACCCCACGTGCTCGTTGCGGTAGCGCGAGAGGGCCCGGTCGGAGCGGGCGTAGAGGGATTCACCGTCCACCGTCACCTCGCCGGCGGACGGACGCTCGAGCCCGCCCACGATGTTGAGCAGCGTGGTCTTGCCCGAGCCCGACTTCCCGGTCACCACCGCCAGCTCCGCCGAGCGGAAGGCGCACGACACCCCGGCCAGGGCCAACACTTCGCGGCCCTCCAGCGGGTACCTTCGCACGATCTCCTGGCAGCGGATCTCCATCGTCCTCCGGAAGCGAAAGAACCCCGCCGGGGCGGGCGGGGTTCCTCCACGAAGCACTCGGCGGGGAGCGCCTCCCTCGTCAGCGGCCTCCGCCCATCGAGTGGACGAATTCGGCCAGCGCGGCGATCTGGCTCTCGGTCAGGGTGCCCTGCCAGGAGATCATGGCGGTGCCGGGGCTGCCGTTCTGGATCACGTTGTGGATCGCGGCCAGCGAGCCGTCGCCGGTGGTCCACGTACCGTCGGTCAGATCGGCGGGCGGAGGCTCGAGCCCCACGGCCGCCGGGCCGTTGCCCCGGCCGTCCTCGCCGTGGCAGGTGGCGCAGTTGGTGACGAAGACCGCCCGCCCGCTCGCCACGGCGTCGGAGGGCGCGTCGGTCGGCGCCCCCATCTCCCCGCCGTCCCCGGCCTCGGTGGTCTCGGTCGTGGCGTCCCCGTCCTCGGCCGGCTCGTCGGCCGCGTCGCCTCCGCAGCCGGCCACCAGGGCCAGGACCGCGGCGAACGTCCATGCGCGTGCGAGCGTCGACATTTCCCCCCTCCTGTCCGCGAGTTTACTGGAGCGTGACCATGTATCCGACGCTGGTGGCCGCGCCGAACGTGCCGTTGGCTCCCAGCACGTTGTCCCGCTGGATGAACCGATCGGCGATCGCGTCCGGGTCGTTGAGCGTCGAGATCCCGGTGGGAATCGTCACGAAGAAGTTGTTGAAGGCGGTCACCTCGATCTCGATCGCCACTCCGGGGGTGATCCCGGCGAAGGCGCTGGCGGGGATCGTGTGGGTCATGGTGCCGCCCGGCAGTTCGATCTCGTAGCCGCTGCCGGCGGCCACGGTGAAGAACTCCGCGTCGGGCACGGCGTCCCACTCGATCTCCAGCGGCTGGCTCGCGGGATGCTGAGCGGGGCCGCGGACCACGAACTGCGAGGGGACGATCTCGAACTCGCTCTCCACCACGATCGTGGTATCGGGCCCGAACACCGTGGCCTCCAGCTTCCACGCGTCGCCGGGGCGGATCGACGGGGCCTTGTGGTAGTAGTAGCCGGGGACCACACCGGGCGCCGAGGAGTCCATCGACCACGTCGTGGGACCGACGATCCTCGCCTCGGCCGGCAGGAGTCGGACGGCGTCCCGATCGATGAAGAAGGCGACCGCCCCTTCCAGCCGGTTCTCCGGGGAGATGTCGTTGCGGACCAGGGCCACCACGAGCAGACGCAGCTCCGTCGGCTCGGGGTCGGTCGTTCCGCCGGACGAGCAGGCCACGCCCGCGAGGATCGCGAGCGCCGTTGCCGGGCGGAACATGCGCTGGAGGGATCGGAGCACGACGGCGAATATGCCCGGCGGCAGGCCGCGCGGCAATGTGAGGGCCCTAGCGCCGCGCGGCGGCGGCCGCCAGCCGGTCGGCGGCCCGCGCGGCCAGAGCGGCCAGATCCGGCGGGCCGAGCGGCCCGTCCGGCCGGGGCGTCAGATCGCGCGCGTCGAGGACCGTCACGCCGGGGTCCGACGGGGCCAGCGCCGACTCGCCGCAGATCACGACCACCGGAACCCCGCGCGCCCGCGCGGCGGCCACGACCGCCCCGGTGGCCTTGCCGGCGGCGCTCTGGTCGTCGTAGCGGCCCTCGCCCGTCAGCACCCCGTCGGCCCGGGCCAGCGCCGCCTCCAGGCCGGCCCGCCGCGCGACCGCCGCCGCGCCGGGCTCCAGGCGGGCCCCCAGGAACGCCGCCAGGCCGGCCCCCAACCCGCCCGCCGCCCCGGCTCCGGCGCGCCCGGCCAGGTCCCGCGGGGCGTCCAGATCGGCCGTCCAGCGCTCCGCCAGGCGCTCCAGGCCCCGCTCCAGCCGCTGGACCGCCTCCGGGCCGGCCCCCTTCTGCGGCCCGAAGACCGCGGCCGCCCCGCGGGGGCCCAGGAGCGGGCTCGCCACGTCGGCGAGAGCGATCAGCCGGATCCCGGGCGGCAGGGCCGGCGCGGCGGGCGGCTCGATCCCGGCCAGCCGGGGCAGGTCCGCCGGGCTCTCCACCACCCCCCCGCCCTCGGCCGCGAAGCGGAACCCGAGCGCCGCGGCCAGGCCCCAGCCCCCGTCCACCGTCGCGCTCCCGCCCAGGCCGACCACGATCTCCCGGGGGGCCGTGGCCGCCGCCGCCCGCAGTAGGCCGGCCAGCCCCGCCGAGCTCGCCACGCGGGGGTCGCGCTCCTCCGGCGTCAGCCGCGCCAAGCCAATCGCCCGGGCGCTCTCCACGTACGCCACGTCCGCCGCGGGGTCCCAGGTCCAGGCCGCCGCCAGCGGGCGCCCGAGGGCGTCCCGGGCGCGGGCCGCGACCTCGAGGGCGCCGGCCCGGTGCCGGCGGATGACCTCGGCGAAGCCGTCGCCGCCGTCCGACATCGGCACCACGTCGAGGACCCGGTCCGGCCGGCCCGCGAGCGCCGCGGCCCAGATCTCCGCCACCTCGACCGCGCTGAAGGAGCCCTTGAACGCGTTCGGCGCGAGGAGGAGCCTCACGACCCCGAGAGGACCCGGTCCAGGTCCTCCAGCAGGTCCTCGGTCGCCTCGATCCCGAGCGCCAGCCGCACCATCGCGTCGGGAATCCCCCGCCGCTCCCGGTCTTGCGGGGCCATCCCGCGGTGGCTGGTCCGGCTCGGCATCGAGACCAGGGAGTCGACCCCGCCCAGGCTCGGAGCCACGCGGATCCAGCGCAGCCGGGCGATCATCGCCTCGGCCTCCGCCGGCGTCGTCCGCGGGACGAAGGAGACGACCCCGCCCGAGCCCGCGAGCAGCCGACCGATCACGCCGCGATCGGGATGGTCGGGGAGGCTCGGGTGATGGACCCGCTCGACCTTCGGGTGAGCCGCGAGGAACGCGGCCACGGCGCGGCCGTTCTCGTCGTGCCGGGCCATCCGGAGCGCCAGCGTCTTCACGCCCCGCTCGAGCAGGAAGACGGCGTGGGGATCGGCCGCGGCGCCGAAGGACTTCATCCGCTCCAGCGCCGCCGCCACCCGCTCGGCCGAGCCGGCGAGGACGCCGGCGATCACGTCGGAGTGGCCGGCCAGGTACTTGGTGGCGCTGTGCATGACCAGGTCGGCCCCGAAGCCCACCGGCCGCTGGTGGATCGGGGTGGCGAAGGTGGCATCGACCAGGGTCGCGATCCCCCGGCCCCGGGCCAGCGCGGCGAGCGCCTCGCCGTCCGCCACCCGGAGGAGCGGGTTGGAGATCGACTCCCACAGCAGCAGCCGGGTCTCGGGCCGGATCGCCGCCTCCCAGGCGGCGGGTTCGAGCCCCTCGGCGTACGTGACCTCGATCCCGAGCCGGGGGAGCTCCCGGTCGAGAAGGACGTGGGTCCCGCCGTAGAGGTCCGGCGCCGCGACCACGTGGTCCCCCTGGCCGCACACCGACAGCACACCGGTCGCCAGCGCCCCCATCCCCGAGGCCAGGACGAGCGCGGCCTCGGCCCCCTCCAGGGCCGCCAGCCGCGCCTGGGCCGCCACCTGGGTCGGGTTGTTGCCGTAGCGGGTGTAGCGGAGCGGCCGTTCGCCGTCCGGATAGCGGAAGGTGGAGGCCTGGTAGATCGGGGTGACCACCGCGCCGCCGGCGGCCTCCGGGTCGAAGCCGGCGTGGACGGCGAGGGTGTCGATCCGGGGCTCCTTCATGGGGTCGGGTCTCCTACGGCCATCAGGGTGGAGTAGAGCGCGGCGGTCCCGCGGAGCGCCGCCGCGCGGCCGGCCGCCC
>DATLFF010000443.1:0-2752 GCA_035524915.1 Gemmatimonadota bacterium
GCCCCGGCGGTCCGCAGCCGGACGTGGATCGCCGTTCCCCCGCCCGGGCGTCGCTCCCACTCGATCGCGCCGCCCCACGCCTCCACGATCCGCCGGGTGATCGCCAGGCCGAGCCCCGTGCCGCGCGTCTTGGTGGAGAACGAGGGCTCGAATAGCCTCTCGGCTTCGTCCTCCGGCAGGCCGACCCCGTCGTCGAGGACCGAAACCCGGGCGCCGCCCTCGCCGACCGTCCAGTCGAGCCGCACCTCCACCTCGCCCCCCTCTTCGGGCTTCGCCAGCACGGCCTCGCGGGCGTTCTGGAGCAGGTTCACCAGGACCCGCCGGAACCCCTCGGCCTCTCCCAGCAGCGGCCGCGGCTCGCCCTCGATCTCGAGCCGGTAGCGCACCGTGTCCCCTCCGGTGGCGTAGAGGTCGACCACGTCGCGCGCCACCGCGACCGCGTCGAACGGCTCCGTTTCCGCCGGCTGCGGGACCGCGAAGCGGGCGAAGCTCCCGGCGATCCGCTCCAGCCGCTCGATCTCGGCCAGGACCAGGTCGAGGTTCTCGCGGAACACCCGCTCGAAGTCCGGGCCGCCGTCCTCGATCACCCGCTCCAGGTGCTGGAGCGAGAGCTTCATCGGGGTCAGCGGATTCTTGATCTCGTGCGCCACCTGGCGCGCCATCTCGCCCCACGCCAGCACGCGCTGCGACTGCACGTTCTCGGTGATGTCTTCGAACGCCACCACCAGGCCGCGCTCGCCCTCCTCTCCCGCGCGCAGGCCGGTCGTCACCAGGTGGTAGTGGCGCTCCCCGTCCCCCACCAGAGCCACCAGTTCGCGGTCGCTCCGGCGGTGGCCCGCGAGCTCCGCGTCGAGCGCCTCCCAGAAGCGGCGGGTCAGACCGGTCCGGCGGTCGGTCAGCTCCGCCGGCCGGCGCCCCAGCACCTCGTCCGCGTCCAGCCCCAGGAGCGCGGCCGCCCGGTCGTTGATCAGGCGCACCCGGCCCCCGCCGTCGAGCGCCACGACACCGGCGCCGACCGACGACAGGATCGCCTGGACGCGCGACTTCTCGCGCTCGAGCGCGCGCTGGGACGCGTCCAGCCGGCCGGCCATCGCGTTGAAGGCGCGCTGCAGGCGGCCGAACTCGTCCTCCCGGGCGGGGGTCGGCAGGCGGTAGGAGAGCCGGCCCGCGGCGATCTGCTGAGTGCCGCGCTCGAGCTCGGACAGGGGCCGCGACATGTAGCGCGCGATGCCCCACCCCACCACCAGGAGGAACCCGATCGAGAAGGCCGACAGCAGGAATACGCCCTCCCCCAACCGCTGGAGGTCCACCCGTACCCGGTCCTCGCGGATCAGCAGCGGCGTCGCCAGCACGTATCCGCTCGCCATCTGGGGGTCGGCGAGCCGACGGTAGGCCACCAGGAACGAACGGTTGCCGAAAGCGGTCTCGTCGAACACCAGCGGCCGCCGGACGGCGAAAAGGTCGGCGTAGACGCCGCCCTCCATCCGGTCGGCGAAGAGCCGCGAGGCGAAGATCTCCGGCCGGCTGGACGCCACCGTGCGGCCCCGCCAGTAGAGAATGAAGTCCTGCTGGAGGACCCCACTGATCTCGCGCAGTCGGATGGACAGCGAGCGGCTGGTCCCGACCTCGATCGCGTCGCCCTCGGCCAGGAGCCGGCTGGCGGCCGAGAGCGCCTCGGCGGCGGCGGTCCGGGTGGCGTCCTCCAGCTCGGCCCGCGTGGCGCGGAACCCCAGGATGGCGTAGAGGCCGAGCGGCACGGCGGCCAGAGCCAGGAAGGCTACGAGGAGCTGCACCCGGAAGGAGCGGAGCGGGTTGCCCTCGGCCAGGCGGTCGCGCCAGATCTCCCGCTGGCGCGGGTCCGCGGCCCGCTCGACCGTGCCGATCACCAGCCCGCCGATCGCCCCCACCAGCATGAACACGGCCAGGGCTCGGGCCCCCGGCAGGAGCGGCTCCAGCGGCATCGCGAGCCGGACCCCGGCCGCGCCCTCGGCCTCCGTCTCCACCCGGGTCAGCAGGGTCCGCGGCGGGGGGGCCTCCCGCGGCCCCAGAGTGGTGAAGCCCGGCAGGTCGGGACCCGGGCCCGCGCCGGCCATCAGGTTGGTCAGGAGGAACGCGGCCCCCGGCGCCTGCTCGCGGAACTCCAGCGCGCCGGTCGTCAGCGCCACCACCGTCCCGATCCGTTCCTCGCCGTCCACCACCGGGACCACGGCCCAGCGGATCGCGAGGGTTCCCTCCGAGCCCCGAACAGCCACCTGCGCGGGGTCGACCGCGCCGAGGTAGCGGCGGGCCCGGTCGACCAGGTCCTCGGCGCTGAGGGAGAACTCGCTCACCACCTGCTCCTCGACATCGAAGAGGTAGAGCCCGGTGGCGAAGTCCAGCTCGCTCAGCGGACTTCGGCTCCAGAGCCCCAGGGCGGCGTCCCGATTGCGGTCGGCGATGGCCGACACGACCTGTGGCTCGGTGGAGAGGAACTCCACCGTCCGGCCCATCGTGTAGTCGAGCCACTGGCTGGAGGCCTCGCCGATCCGCAGCGAGCGCTCGACCAGGAGCTCGTGCGCCGCCTGCGCGCGGGCCCAGGCCGCCAGCGGCAGGGTCGCCAGGCACGCCAGCGCGACGGCGGCGATCGCGGTCCGGGGGGTGGAGGGCATCTCGCCGGAGCGGCGGCCGGCGGCCAGCGCCAGCCAGCCCGCGGCGGCCAGCAGGCCGGCCAGCGCCGCGGCGAGCCGCGTCCGGTCTCCAGAGAGCGCGGCCT
>DATLFF010000444.1:0-3155 GCA_035524915.1 Gemmatimonadota bacterium
CGGTGCGAATCGGGGGAGGCCCGGCTGGACCGACTCGACCGGGAGCTGACGCTGATCGGCCCGCTCGACGAGGAGCAGCGGGCGCGGCTGCTGGAGATCGCCGACCGGTGTCCCGTGCACCGCACGCTGAGCGCGGGAGTCGTGGTGGACACGAGCCTGGTCGGCGGCGACTGAGACCTGCTGGATCCCGCAGGCCCCGGAGCCGCTGCGGCGGCAGGTCGCCTCCCGACCCGGCATCCGCGCCTTCAGGGCCCCGGGAGGCGCGCCGCCAGCGACCTCGAACGTGACCAGGTTCGCGCCGAACTCCGGGCGCTCCCAGGTGACGTGGCTCAGCCCAGGTCGGTCCTCCGCAACAGCTGGGCGTTCAGTGCGACGATCACCGTGCTCAGCGACATGAGAACCGCCCCCACCGCGGGCGCCAGCACGATCCCCCAGGGCGCCAGGACGCCCGCCGCGAGAGGGATGGCGACGATGTTGTAGCCGGCGGCCCACCACAGATTCTGGACCATCTTGCGATAGCTCGCGCGGCTGAGGCGCACGATCCGGGGGACGTCCCGGGGATCGCTCCGGACCAGCACCACGTCGCCCGCCTCCACGGCCACGTCCGTACCGGCGCCGATGGCGATGGAGACGTCCGCCGTGAGGAGCGCGGGGGCGTCGTTCACGCCATCGCCCACCATCGCGACTCGCTTCCCCTGCGCCTGGAGTTCCCGGATCTTCTCGGCCTTCTGATCCGGGAGCACCTCGGCGAAGACGGTGTCGATCCCGATCTCGGCGGCGACCGCCTCCGCGACCGCCCGTGCGTCGCCGGTCAGCATGACGACCTCGAGACCGGCCTCATGCAGCGCCCTGACGGCCTCGACGGATTCCGGGCGGACCTGGTCGGCGATGGCGAACACGGCCACGACCCGGTCATCCTCCAGGAGCCAGATCGCCGCCTGGCCCCGGGCGGCCGCGGCCTCCGCCGCGCGCCGCAGGTCGGGCGGTGGCTCGGCGCCCAGGGAGCGGAGGAGGTTGGGGCCGCCGGCCCGGAGGCTCCGCTCCTCGACCGTCCCCGACACGCCCAGCCCGGGCAGGTACTCGAAGGATGACGGGGCCGGCACCGCGAGCCGCCGCTCCTCCGCGCTCGCGACGATCGCCCGGGCCACGGCGTGCTCGGAGTCCCGCTCCAGCGCCGCCGCCAGCCGCAGCGCCTCGTCCGGCTCCATTCCGGAGGCCGCCACATCCACCACCCGTTGCTCCCCGATCGTGAGCGTGCCCGTCTTGTCGAAGACGACGGCGTCCAGCAGCCGCGCCTCCTCCAGGCCGCGGCGGTCGCGGACCAGCAGCCCACTCTGCGCGCCGAGTGTCGTGGAGATCGCCACCACGAGCGGAACCGCGAGTCCCAGCGCGTGGGGACAGGCGATGACGAGGACCGTCACCACCCGCTCCACGGTGTAGGCGCCCGTGGCGCCGGCCAGCAGCCAGGCGACGAGCGTAACGGCGCCCGCTCCGACGGCGACAATGGTCAGCCAGAACGCGGCCCGGTCGGCCAGCGCCTGTGCCCGGGAGCGCGAGCTCTGCGCCTGCTCGACCAGCCGCATGATCCCCGCGAGGGCGGACTGCTCGCCGGTCTTCGTGACCTCGACCCGCAGCGGCCCGCTGCCGTTCACGGTCCCGCCGATGACCTCGTCGCCCTGCTCCTTGTCCACCGGCCGGGACTCGCCCGTGAGCATGGACTCGTTGACCGCGCTGCTCCCCTCCCGCACCACGCCGTCCGCAGGCACCGCCTCTCCGGGCCGGACCAGCACCAGGTCCCCGGGATGGAGGTCGGCGATGGGGACTTCCTCCGTCCGTTCGCCGACCACCCTCGCCGCCGTGGCCGGCAGGAGCTTCGCCAGCTCGCCGAGGGCACCCTGGGCCTGCTGAATCGAGCGCATCTCCATCCAGTGGCCGAGGAGCATGATGGTCACCAGCGTGGCCAGCTCCTCCCACAGCGGCATCCCGGGGTAGCCGAGGGTCACCGCGGCACTGAAAACGAACGCCACGGTGATGGCCAGCGAGATGAGCGTCATCATGCCGGGCAGCCGGTCCTGGATCTCCCGCCACGCCCCGCGGAGGAAGATGAGGCCGCCGTAGAGGAACACGGCGGTGCCGAAGACCGGCGCGATCCACCCGGAACCGGGGAACGCCGGCGCCTGCCATCCGGTCAGGCGCAGCAGCATGTGCCCCCAGATGACCGTGGGGATGGTCAGCACGAGGGTGAGCCAGAACTTCTGCCGGAACATGTCCGGGCTGTGCCCCTCGTGCTTGTCGTGGGCGTCGTGGCCCGCGTGCGCATGGTGGCCGTGCCCGCCGGGCTCCGCCGGCGGGTCTTCCGCGGCGGCGTGGTGGTGGTGCCCGTGGTCGTGCTTCATCGGGACGACCAGTGGATGTGACGGATCCGCCAGCCCTCAGGGGTCCGGACCAGGACCATGGTCTCGGTGCCGCGGGAGTCGATCTCGCGCCCGCGGTACTGCCCGGTCGTGCGGCTCGTGCTGGTGTACAGAGCTTGATCCCCCCACACCGTGACCGCCGCCTCGACGACCTCCCGGTTCGTCGCGGCGGCGAACGCGATGTCGCCGCGGACGTGGCCGGCGCGGTACTGCGCGAGCGTCTCGGCGTGCCCGCCCTCGTAGATCACGACCTCGGGGTGGAGGTATCCGAGCGCGGTAGTGGAATCGCCCGACTCCAGCGCGGAATGGAAGCTCTGGACGACGTCGCGGACTTCGTCTTCACTGCCGGCATGCGCGGTCTGGGCGGCGAGAGGCGTTGCGAACGCGGCCAGTGCCAGACTCAGGATCAGGGATCGCATGGAAGGTCCTCCGGTCAGTGGGAATGGGCGGGCGCGCCGGGCGCGTGGGAGTGGCCGGAGCTCACTGCAGCAGTGTCGCCCGGCGCGGGCGCGAATCGCGCCTCCCACTGTGCGTACTCCTCGGGCGTCATCCCCGCCAGCTCCTCGAGGAACGCCACGATCCCGCCGAGCGCGGTATGCTCCGGTTCCGGTGTGGACGTGCGATCGGAACGCGCAGCGAATGCTAGGTGGTGCCGCCTGAGCGCCCCGTGAAATGCGCGTGAAGCCTTCTTCATGAGGGTAGTTTCCGCGCCATGCGCCACCACGAATGGAGCATCCCGAG
>DATLFF010000445.1:0-4836 GCA_035524915.1 Gemmatimonadota bacterium
CGGTGCGAATCGGGGGAGGCCCGGCTGGACCGACTCGACCGGGAGCTGACGCTGATCGGCCCGCTCGACGAGGAGCAGCGGGCGCGGCTGCTGGAGATCGCCGACCGGTGTCCCGTGCACCGCACGCTGAGCGCGGGAGTCAGGGTGGACACGAGCCTGGTCGGCGGCGACTGAGACCTACTGGATCCCGCAGGGTGCACCGACGAACCACCGGCCCAGTGCGATGACACGCCTACCGATCGGCAGCGTGTCCAGCCGCTCCTCCAGAGCGCGGCGCATGGTGCGCCCGAACACCTCGCGGTCGGCGGGATCGACCCCCTCCCCCGCCGCGGCGTCCCGGCCGAAGTCCGGTGCGGCCGGGCCGGCGTCGGCGCCCGCGCGCTCGGGGGCGTCCTCGACGGCCTCGGCGACGCGCTCCCCCTGACCGCTCGCGCCGGGCCGGATCTGGAGAACCCAGATCAGCGCCGCGATGAGCACGGTTCAGAGTTGCCGTCCGGAGGCGCCGTGCTGACGCCGCTACTGAACGGCCTCCCGGATCTTCGGGAGCATATCGGGCGTGACCACCGCAGGAACCGCAGACAGCGGGTCCTCACTTCGCTCGCCGTTCTCGTCGATGTCCTCGATGAGCAGCTTCATCACCGCGATCTCCCGGACCTGCGCTCTGATGATCTCATCCGCGAGCTCTCGCACCCGCGGGTCGCTGATGGTGGACCTGCGCGCGTTATTGATCGCGATCGAGTGATGGGGGATCATCGACTTCATGAAGGCGACGTCGCCGATCAGCGCCTGGCTCCGGTTGGTCCACAGCAGCCCGGCCGCCACGACCACCGCCACCGTCACAACGGCGATTTTCACGCGGGTGCCGCGATACATGGACCACATGAACCCGAGCATCACCACCGTCATGACAGACCCCATGAGCAGGGATGCGATCAGCCGGTTGAGGCTGAACGTGGCGTGCTCCGTCGAATAGACGAGCTGGTACATCAGGAAGAACATGATGAAGGTCGAAGTCGCGATCATGCCCGCGAACCGACCCCAGCCCATCCCCTGCATCTCCTCGTTTCGCTCCACTGTCTCTCCTCCGGTTTCTGCCCGCGCCGCCGCAGCATCCGGCTTGCGCTGATTCTCCCTCACGTCCCCCCCAGGTCCGCACGGCGCAGCAGCTGGGCATTCAGCGCCACGATCACGGTGCTCAGCGACATCAGGACCGCCCCGACTGCGGGCGAGAGCACGATCCCCCACCCCGCGAGCACGCCGGCCGCCAGCGGAATCGCGACGATGTTGTAGCCGGCCGCCCACCACAGGTTCTGGACCATCTTCCGGTAGCTCGCGCGGCTCAGGGCGACGATCCGCGGCACGTCCCGCGGGTCGCTCCGGACCAGCACCACGTCACCGGCCTCCACCGCGACATCCGTCCCCGCGCCGATCGCGATTCCGACATCGGCGGTCAGGAGGGCCGGCGCGTCGTTCACGCCGTCCCCCACCATGGCCACGCGCTTCCCTTGCGCCTGGAGCTCCTTGATCTTTTCGGCCTTCTGGTCGGGCAGGACCTCGGCGAAGACGGTGTCGATGCCGATCTCCGCGGCGACGGCTTCGGCCACGGCGCGCGCATCGCCCGTGAGCATCACCACCTCGATCCCCTCCTCGTGGAGTCGGCGCACGGCCTGCACGGACTCCGGCCGGACCTGGTCCGCCACGGCGAACACGGCGACGATCCGGTCCCCCTCCAGCAGGTAGATGGACGCCTGTCCCCGCTCGGACGCCGCCGCGGCGGCGCGGGCCAGCTCCTCCGGCGGCTCCGTCCCCAGCGAGCGCAGGAGGTTGGGGCCACCAGCCCGGAGCTCGCGCCCTTCCACCGTCCCCGATACCCCCAGGCCGGGCAGGTACTCGAACGAGGACGGCGCCGGCACCGCCAGCCCGCGCTCGTCCGCGCTCGCGACGATGGCCCGCGCGACGGCGTGCTCCGAGTCCCGCTCGAGGGCCGCCGCCAGCCGGAGCGCCTCGTCCGGCACCATCCCCGCGGCCGTCACGTCCACGACCCGCTGCTCGCCGATCGTGAGCGTCCCTGTCTTGTCGAAGACGACGGCGTCCAGCAGCCGCGCCTCCTCCAGTCCGCGGCGGTCGCGGACCAGCAGCCCACTCTGCGCGCCGAGTGTCGTGGAGATGGCGACCACGAGGGGAACCGCGAGTCCGAGCGCATGGGGACAGGCAATGACGAGGACCGTCACGACCCGCTCGACCGTGTATGCGCCCGTTGCGCCTGCCAGCAGCCAGGCGACGAGCGTAACGGCGCCCGCGCCGACGGCGACGATGGTCAGCCAGAACGCCGCCCGGTCGGCCAGCGCCTGGGCCCGCGAGCGCGAGGTCTGGGCCTGCTCCACCAGCCGCATGATCCCCGCGAGGGCGGACTGCTCGCCGGTCTTCGTGACCTCGACCCGCAGCGGCCCGCTGCCGTTCACGGTCCCGCCGATGACGTCGTCGCCCTGCTCCTTGTCCAACGGACGGGACTCGCCCGTGAGCATGGACTCGTTGACCGCGCTGCTCCCCTCGCGCACCAGGCCGTCCGCAGGCACCGCCTCCCCGGGACGGATCAGCACCAGGTCCCCCGGCTGGAGGTCGGCGATGGGGACCTCCTCCATCCGCTCGCCGATCACCCTCGTCGCCGTGGCGGGAAGGAGCTTCGCCAGCTCGCCGAGGGCGCCCTGGGCCTGCTGGATGGACCGCATCTCCATCCAGTGCCCGAGAAGCATGATGGTCACCAGCGTCGCCAGCTCCTCCCAGAGCGGCATGCCCGGGTAGCCGAGGGTCACGGCGGCGCTGAACACGAACGCCACCGTGATGGCCAGCGAGATGAGCGTCATCATGCCCGGCAGCCGGTCCTGGATCTCCCGCCACGCCCCGCGGAGGAAGACGAGGCCGCCGTAGAGGAAAACGGCGGTGCCGAACACCGGGGCGATCCACCCGGAGCCCGGGAACGCAGGCGCCTGCCAACCGGTCAGGCGCATCAGCATGTGCCCCCAGAGGACCGTGGGAATGGTCAGCAGGAGGGCGAGCCAGAACTTCCGCCGGAACATGTCGGGGCTGTGCCCCTCGTGCTTGTCATGGCCGCCGTGACCCGCGTGGGCGTCGTGGCCGTGCCCGTGGGTCGAGGGTGGATGCTCGGGAGAGGCCTCCGATCCCCTCAGCCGGCCGGGCGCATGCGCCTGCTCGGGGTGTTCGGGGTAGCCGGGGTCCGCGGGCGGCTCTTTCGCGGCGGCGTGGTGGTCGTGTCCGTGATCGTGCTTCATCGGGACGACCAGTGGATGTGACGGATCCGCCAGCCCTCAGGGGTCCGGACCAGGAGCATGGTCTCGGTGCCGCGGGAGTCGATCTCGCGCCCGCGGTACTGCCCGGTCGTGTGGCTCGTGCTGGTGTACAGAGCTTGATCCCCCCACACCGTGACCGCCGCCTCGACGACCTCCCGGTTCGTCGCGGCGGCGAACGCGATGTCGCCGCGGACGTGGCCGGTGCGGTACTGCGCGAGCGTCTCGGCGTGCCCGCCCTCGTAGATCACGACGTCGGGCTGGAGGTATCCGAGCGCGGTAGTGGAATCGCCCGACTCCAGCGCGGAATGGAAGCTCTCGACGACGTCGCGGACTTCCTCTTCACTGCCGGCATGCGCGGTCTGGGCGGCGAGAGGCGTTGCGAACGCGGCCAGTGCCAGGCTCAGGATCAGGGATCGCATGGAAGGTCCTCCGGTCAGTGGGAATGGGCGGGCGTGCCGGGCGCGTGGGAGTGGCCGGAGCTCGCTGCGGCAGTGTCCCCCGGTGCGGGCACGAACCGTTCCTCCCACTGCGGCGTCGGGGTGAGCCCCTTCCCGAACTCGAGGGGGCGGTCACGTTCATCGTTCCCCTTCCGGCCCGTCAGGAGCCCCCTTCCTGGAAGTGGCATGGTACGGGTCCCGGTCGCGCGGGGCCTACCCCGCCGTCGTGAACGTGAAGGTCATTCCGTAGGTGCCGTTGGGGTGCGACCAGCCCCCGCCCATGTGCGGATGAGACCCGTCCATGCCGCTCATCCCGCCGCTCATCATGCCTCCGGTCGCCCACTGTCCGCCCATGTGCATGGCTCCGTGGGTTTCGAAGTCCATGCTCTCGCCGTGTTCGCCTTCCATTCCGCCGCCCAGGTGGATCGTGTAGGACGTCGCCTGCTTCAGCGCCTGAGCCGGCGTGAAGGTGAGGACTCTGCCATCTGCAGAAAGGGACCAGGCGCCCGCCACCTCCGGGCCGGTGACCGGACCCTCGTGGAGCGCCGCGTACGCCGTCATCGAGGCCATGATGGCGTGATCGAACGTGACGACAACCGAAGCATCGGGATCCACTCCGACGCTGCCTCCCTGCGGCGCGACGCTCAGGAGCATCACGTCGCCCTCTAGCGCTGTCGGAGCTTCCGAACAACCGATGAGCCCGCCCGACGCGACGACGCCGACCGCTGCCAGTAACCTCCAGCTCCTTTGCATACAGCTCTCCCCGTTTGTTGTGGCGCTCTCGACCTGGCGCTCAGTAGAGCGCATCGATCGCGGCGCGGACCTCATCCAGTGAACCGCCCAGGATGAGCACCCCTGCGCGACGGTTCAGTCGCTGCTTCTCGGCCATTTTGCGCGCCAGCCGTGCCGCCTTCGCTCCGGTCCTGCGTCGCTTCATTCCAGGGATCTTCCCGGTTCCGGTGTGGACGTGCGATCGGAACGCGCAGCGAATGCTAGGTGGTGCCGCCTGAGCGCCCCGTGAAATGCGCGTGAAGCCTTCTTCATGAGGGTAGTTTCCGCGCCATGCGCCACCACGAATGGAGCATCCCGAG
>DATLFF010000446.1:0-4140 GCA_035524915.1 Gemmatimonadota bacterium
TCCGGCCAGGAGCGAGATCACGACCTCGCGGAAGACGAGCGCGAGGATGGGATAGAACCGGAAGGGGATCGACTGCACGAAGAGCAGGTAGGGCTCCGCCTCCATCCCCAGCGAGCCCACCGCGTCGCCGATCAGGCCCACCTCGAAGCCGATCCAGGAGGAGATGAGCGCGATCGACGCCACCGGCGCCGCGGTCGAGTCGACGATGTAGGCCAGCTTCTCGCGGCTCACCTTGAGCCGGTCGGTCACCGGCCGCATGGTGGTCCCGACGATCAGGGTGTTCGAGTAGTCGTCGAAGAAGATGATGAGTCCCATCACGTACGCGGCGAGCTGGCCGCTGATCGGACCCGTGGCCCGCCGGGTGATCGCCTCGACGATGCCGTAGGTGCCGCCGTTCCGGCTGATGACGCCCACCATGCCGCCGAGCAGAAGCGAGAACACGAGGATCATGGCGTGTCCGGGATCGACGATCGCCTCCACCACGTACTCGTCCACCGTGCGCCAGAGCGCGGTCAGCGGGTTCCAGTCGTAGAGGAACAGCGCGCCCAGCCAGACTCCGGCCAGGAGCGAGATCACGACCTCGCGGAAGACGAGCGCGAGGAGGATCGCGATGAGGGGCGGCAGGAGCGAGAGCCAGCCGGGAAGCGAGCGGGTGGTCGCCTCGGCCACGCCGCCCGGGGTCTCGACCGTCACCGTCCGGGCGCCGGTCCCCTCCAGGCGGAGCCCCTCCACCACCACGGAGTCGCCCCCGGCCACCCATCCGGTCAGGGCCTGCCCGGCGGCGGCCGCCGGCCGGCCCGGCATCGCGACCCGGTAGGCGACGCTGTCGGTGCGCGCCACGCCGCTGGCCACCACCCAGGCGTTGAACGGCACGCGGGACATGACCACGCGCGGGAGCCGCACCTCGACGCCGGCGGAGGCCACGGCCGCGGTGTCCCCGGTGCCCACGGCCGCGGTATCCCCGGTGCCCACGGCCGAGGTGTCCCCGGTGCCCGCTTCATCCGCGGTGTCGGGGACGTCCTGGGCGGAGACCAGCGTCGGGAGCGTCAGGAGCGCGAGAGCGGCGATCGCGAGCGGGCGGATGACGGCGTCCTTCCGGCGGGAGGCGGGATCGACGACGGCGAATCGGCGCCCCCAACATAACCGGGCGCCGCCCGCCGTACAGCCCCCGGGAAACCGGCCCCTACGCCGGCGAAAACCGTCGGCTCCTCGACACCGTCGGTTTCTTGACACCCCCGAGGGCCGGGTCTAGGTTCGGCTTCCAACCGGAAACCCGACTTCCGAGAGCCGAAAGTGACGCCTCCGACCCCCTTCCTGACGACCCCTGCCGGTCACCGCCGGAGGGGGATTTCGTTCACTCCCGAGTGGTAGAAGTGGCCGGGGGAACCGTCATCATGGACGCCCACGGGATGGACCGCGTCCTCACCCGCATGGCGGGCGAGATCGTGGATGAGGCGGGCGAGCTGTCGAACCTCGCCGTCGTCGGGATCCAGCGTCGCGGCGTGCAGCTTGCAGAGCGGATCGTCGAGGAGATCGAGCGGCGGCACGGCCATCGGCCGGACCTGGGCGTCATGGACATCACGCTCTACCGCGACGACCTGCAGCAGGTCGGCGAGCAGGCGGTCGTCGAGAAGACGGAGATCCCGTTCGAGGTCCAGGGCCGGACGGTCGTGCTGGTGGACGATGTCCTGTACACGGGCCGCACGGTCCGGGCGGCGCTGAACGAGATCATGGTGTTCGGCCGGCCGGAGCGGGTGCTGCTGGCGGTGCTGGTGGATCGCGGGCATCGGGAGATCCCGATCCGCGCCGACTTCGTGGGCAAGAACGTCCCCACCTCCAAGAGCCAGCAGATCAAGGTGAAGGTGGAGGAGCTGGACGGCGTGTGGGAAGTGGAGCTCCTCGAGCGCGCCCCGGCCGGGTCCTGAAATGACCTTCCGCCGGAAGGACCTGCTGGGCCTGGCGGGGCTCTCGGTGGGCGAGCTGGTCGACCTGCTGGACCGCGCCGAGTCGCACTTCGAGGCCGCCGCCGGCCCGGCCGCCGGGACGACGTCGCCGGCCGCCGAGTGTCTCAGCGTGGTCAACCTGTTCCTCGAGCCCTCCACCCGCACGCGCTGCTCCTTCGAGCTGGCCGAGCTCCGGCTCGGGATCGAGCACATCTCGATCGACGGCGAGCGGCTGTCGCTGGAGAAGGGGGAGACGGTCGTCGACACGGCCCGGGTGCTGGCGGCGATGGGAGTGAACGTGATCGTCCTGCGGCACCCCGAGGACCTGGCGCCGACGGTGACCGCCGAAGCGCTCCCCGGGGTCCACGTGGTGAACGCGGGCGACGGGTCCAACGAGCACCCCACCCAGGGGCTCCTGGACCTCCTCACACTGCGCCGGTTCTGGGGCGGAGAGATCGAAGGGCGCGAGGTGGTCATGGTGGGCGACGTGTCGCATAGCCGGGTGGTGCGCTCGAACTACCACGGGCTGACCACGCTGGGCGCCCGCGTGACCCTCTGCGGGCCCGGACACCTGCTCCCGGAGCCGGAGGCGTTCCCGGGGGCGCTGCTGACCGACGACCTGGATTCCGTCCTGGACGGGGCCGACGCGGTGATGGCGCTCAGGATCCAGCGGGAACGGTTCGGGATCGGCGAGGAGGTGCCGGACTTCTCCACCTACCGCGCGCGCTTCGGCATCACCGCGGAGCGGGCCGCGCGGCTGAGGGACGACGTGCCGCTGCTCCATCCCGGGCCCATGAACCGCGGGGTCGAGATGGACGGGGAGGTGGCCGACGGAGTCCGGGCGCTCGTCCTGCGGCAGGTGACGGCGGGTGTGGCGGTCCGGATGGCGGTGCTGGCCGCCCTCGCCGAGTCCCACGCCGGGACCACCGCGGGCCCGGCGCGATGACCGGACGGGCGGCCGCGGAGCCCCCGCGGCTCTTGATCCGGGGCGCTCGCGTGGTGGACCCGGCCTCCGGGCGGGACGGCGTGGCGGACGTGCGGGTCGCGGGGGGGCTCATCGAGGAGATCGGCCCGGACCTGGAGCCGCGGGGGGGAGAAGACGTGCTGCATCTCTCCGGGGTGCTCCTGGTGCCCGGCCTGGTCGATCCTCACGTCCATTTCCGGGAGCCGGGGCAGGAGCGAAAGGAGTCGATCGAGACCGGCGCGGCGGCGGCCGTGGCCGGCGGGTTCACCACCGTGCTCACCATGCCGAACACCGATCCGGTCGTCGACGACCCCGAAACGGTCCGCTGGATCCTCGAGCGCTCCCGGGAAGCCGACGGAGCGCGGGTCCGGCCGATCGCGGCCGCGACCGAGGGCTCGCGCGGAGAGCGGCCGACCGACGCGGCCGCGCTGGCCGAGGCCGGGGCCGTCGCGCTCTCCGACGACGGACGCCCGATCCCCCCGGCCATCCTGGGGGAGGTCCTCCGCCGGGCGGCCGACGCCGGGATCCCGGTGGCCGACCACTGCGAGGACCTCACGCTCTCGGCCGGCGGAGCGATCCTGGCGGGCCCGGCGGCCGAGCGGCTGGGGCTAAAGGGCATCCCGCCCGAGGCCGAGAGCGCGGCGGTCGAGCGCGATCTGGAGGTGCTGGCCCGCGCGGGCGGCCGGCTCCACCTCTGCCACGTCTCCACCGCCGGCTCGGTCGAGCTCCTCCGCTCCGCCAAGGCGTCCGGCCTGGCCGTGACGGCGGAGACGACGCCCCACCACCTGCTTCTGACCACAGATGTAGTAGAAGGCATCGGCCCCGACGCCAAGATGAACCCGCCGCTCGCCACCGAGGAGGACCGCCGGGCCGTGCGTGCCGCCCTGGTGGACGGTACGATCGACTGCGTGGCCACCGACCACGCGCCCCACACGCCGCGCGAGAAGGCGGCCGGGCTGGCGGCCGCCCCCTTCGGCGTGGTGGGCCTGGAGACCGCCTTCGGGCTCCTCTACACCGAGATGGTCGAGACGGGAGAAATCGACCTGGCGGAGCTGGTCGAGCGGATGGCGCTGGCCCCGGCGCGCGCGTTCGGGCTCGACGCCGGCCGTCTCGAGCCCGGCGCCCCCGCCGACCTGGCGGCCTTCGCGCCGGACGAGGAGTGGACCGTGGACCCGGAGCGGTTCCGTTCCCGCTCCCGCAACACCCCGTTCGCCGGGTGGCGGCTCAAGGGGC
>DATLFF010000447.1:0-3443 GCA_035524915.1 Gemmatimonadota bacterium
GGGTCGGCGAGCCATTCCATGCGGGGTAGCTCTCGTTCAGGTAAAGGCGCGTACTCCGGCGGCGCCGCAACGGGTGGGCGCCGGCCGGCGGAGCGGCAGGGAACATACCCGCTCGGGCCGGCCGGTCCAGGGAGGGCGTGAGGGTACCCGGGCGGCGCCTCGCCGCCCGTGGGACTGGCTATGCCTCGATGTCGGAGATGCGTCGCTTGCGGCGGGTGAACCAGGTGTGCCCGCCCCAGGCGAGGAGCATCAGGCCCGGCGCGAGGAGCAGGAGTCCCGCCAGCTCGCCGTCGCGAAAGAGGATGTTCACGCCCGCCCACGTGGCGAGCCCGCCGAAGGCCAGCAGAAAGATTTCTAGCGCGCTCGCGTATGCGCCCCCGAGACGCCGGTCCAGCCGGTCGAGGAAGGACATGCCCCAATCTGCGGCGGCCCACCGGGGGCGACAATTATGACGGTCTTGCGCCAGGGAAGCGGAGATGTTACCTTAGTACTGTGATACTCAATGTGAGGTATCGATGATGGAGCGAAGCTCGGCTGCAGCCACGGCACGCGCCCTGAAGCTGTGGGTGGTGCTGGCGCGCGCCGCGACCGCCGTGGAGGAACACGACAAGGCGAGCGTGTCCGCCCACGGCCTGTCCCGCGGGGAGTTCGCGGTGCTCGAGGCGTTGCTGCACAAGGGCCCCGCGCTGCTGGGGCAGCTCCAGCGGCGCGTGCTCGTGTCCAGCGGCGGGATCACCTACCTGGTGGACCGGCTGGAGCGGGAGGGGCTCGTCGAGCGCCGGGCGTGTCCCGGCGACCGGCGCGCCAGCTTCGTGCACCTGACGGATGCCGGGCGCGCGCGCATCGAGGGGATCTTCCCCGTGCACGCCCGCCGGATCCGCGCCGCGCTCGCAGGACTGAGCGCGACGGAACAGCGGCAGGCGACCGCCCTGCTGCGCAAGCTCGGCCGGTACGCGGCCGAGATCGAACCCGACCTGAAGAAGGAGGCAGTCCCATGAGCACGACGTGGAAGATCGACCCGGCCCATTCGACCATCGGATTCAGCGCGCGCCACATGATGATCACCAGGGTGCGAGGCAGGTTCACCGACGTGGAGGGCGTGATCAGAATGGACGCCGACGATCCGGCGTCCTCCAGCGTGGAGGTCGACATCGACGCGGCCAGCATCGACACGGACGTGGAGGACCGGGATGCACACCTGCGTTCGGAGGACTTCCTGGACGTGGAGAAGCACCCCCGGATCACGTTCCGGAGCTCGCGCGTCGCGGGTGCCACGGACGAGCCCGGGTCCGAGTTCCGGGTCGTGGGCGACCTGACCATCGCGGGTACGACCCGGGAGGTCACGCTCGACGCGACCTTCGAGGGCGAGGGCCGGGATCCCTGGGGCGGCACCCGGACCGCGTTCTCGGCCACGACGGAGATCGACCGGCGGGACTTCGGCCTCACCTGGAACCAGGCGCTGGAGACGGGCGGGATCCTCGTGGGCCACGACGTCACGATCGACCTGCAGGTCCAGGCGGTGAAGGAGCAGGAGGCCGGGGTCGAGGCGGAAGCCGACGCCGGGGACCGGGAGGCCGTCGGCGCCGGGGCCTGAGCAGGACGGCGGTCGAAACCCGCGGCGCGGGAAGGGCGGCCGGGCACATAGTGCCCGGCCGTTTTTCCACCCCGCCCGCCGGGTGCGCCCTGCGCACCCGGCCGCACCGTCCCCCGTTGCGTCCGCCTCCGCAAGGGCCGTAACCTTTCGATACCGAGCGTCGGTCCGCTGCTCCGGCTCCGGAGGCCGCCACGGACCGACCCCGCCTCGGGACGGAAGAAATAGTCCGGCCGCGACGCCACGGCCCCGGAACGGAGATCCGATGACCTCAGCAGGGATGATCCGGTCGCTCCTCGTTCTCGCGCTCGCCGTGCCGGCCGGCGCGGGCGGGCAATCCGACGCCGACGCGCAAGCCGACGCCGGCGCGATCTCCGACACCGAGACGACCGGACCGCGCGCGCTCCGGGAACCCCCCCTCCTCGAGAACCTGTCGACGGAACCCGGCGTCGTGGAGGTCCGGCTGGTCGCGGCCCCCGCCACGCTGCCCTACGGCCCCGGCGGCGCCACGCGCGTGCTGGCGTTCAACGGCAGCGTCCCCGGGCCGACGCTCGAAGCACACGAGGGCGACCGCGTCGTGGTCCGCTTCCGCAACGAGCTGGACGAGCCGACGACGGTCCACTGGCACGGCATCCACCTCCCCTTCGAGGCGGACGGGAGCCCCTTCCACCCGGTCGCACCGGGCGAGGAGCACGTCTACGCCTTCACCGTTCCGCCCGGCACCGCCGGCACCTACTGGTACCACCCGCACCCGCACCACCGGACCACCTACCAGGTTTCGCACGGGCTGTTCGGTGCGCTGATCGTGCGCGCGGCGGACGACCCTCTCGCCGGGATGCCCGAGCGGCTGCTGGTCCTGCACGACAACCGCTTCGACGAGACCGGGGAGATCGACGTCCCGGAGCGGCGCTCCCTCCAGGCCCGGATCGACGACGAGAACGGCCGCGAGGGCGACGTGCTGTTCGTCAACTCGCAGGTGGCTCCCATCATCGACATCCGACCGGGCGAAGCCCAGCGGTGGCGCATCGTCAACGCGGCTGCGGCGCGCGTGTACCGCCTGGGCATTCCCGGCTTGTCGATGGTCCACGTGGGCAGCGACGGGGGCCTGTTCGAGCGGCCGGTGGAGGTGGAGGAGGTGATCGTCGCGAACAGCGAGCGGGTGGAGGTGGTCGTGCGCGGAGGCGCCACGGGCGGCGAGGAGGCCACGCTCGCGGCGCTGCCGTATGATCGCTACATCCCACAGACCCGGCCGCGCGACTGGGAGATGCCGCGCGACCTGCTGACGCTGCGCACCGCCGGCGACCCGCCCGCGGATCCGGTGCGGATCCCCGAGACCCTGCGCGAGGTCGCGCCGCTGGACCCGGGGTCGGCGTCCGCGACCCGGCTGGTCGTGCTCACGCAGGGCATGATCAACAACCGGAAGATGGACATGGCGCGCGTGGACATCACCGCGCCGCTGGGTGCGACCGAGGTCTGGGAGATCGAGAACCTGGTCGGCATGGACCACCCCTTCCACCTGCACGGCTTCCGCTTCCAGGTCATCGACCGCAACGGGGTCGCCGTGCCGTTCCGCAGTTGGAAGGACACCGTGAACGTGCCCAAGCACGAGCGCGTGCGGATCATCGTGCGCTACGAGGACTTCGCCGGAAAATGGATGTTCCACTGCCACATCCTGAACCATGAGGACATGGGGATGATGGGCGTTCTGGAAGTCACCTGAGGAGGAGGAGACGGACATGGCGCAGCCCAGGAATCGCTTCGTCCGCGACACCGGCCGGCCCGCGCGCGGGCCGCTGCTCGCGCTCGGGGTCCTCGCCGCGGGCGCGGCCGTCGCGTTCGCGTGGGCCCCGCG
>DATLFF010000448.1:0-6621 GCA_035524915.1 Gemmatimonadota bacterium
AGGGCAGCGCGCCCGGCTGGCCCTCGACCCCGGGTAGCCGGAGGGCACAACCCTGCCTGGGGTCGGGTCCCCGCCGGCGGACGTGGACGGGCCGCTCGCGTGCTGACGGGGTAGCCCGCCGCCTCTGGCGGGGCGGTTCCCGGCCCGGGTAGGATTCAACCGCCGTGCCGCCCCGTTCGTCCCGCGCACTCCTCTTCCTGATCGCCCTCCTGGCGGCGCTGGCCGCCCTGCGCCTGGGCTACGAGACCTGGCGGCTCCTCTTCGACGCCGGCGAGAACGGGGCGGTCGACCTGCGGCTCCTGCGCGACTTCACGGTGGCGTGGTTCGAGGGCCAGCCGATCTACGAGCTGTCCCGCCAGGCGGCGCATCCGCCGGCCACGTACGCGATGATGTGGCCGCTGGTCGGGTGGCTCCCGTGGACCGCGGTGCGCTGGCTGTGGGCGGCGTTCTCGGCGCTGACGCTGGCGGGGCTGATCGCCCCCGCGCTCCGCGAGGCCGGGCTCCGGACCGCGCGCGAGCGGTGGACGGGCGCGCTCCTCGTCCTGGCGCTCGCGCCGACCGCGGTGACGATCGGGAACGGGCAGATCACGTTCCTCATCCTGGCGGCGATCCTGGCGGCGGTCCTGGTCCTCCGCGACGGGCCGGCCGGCTGGGGGCGGGACCTCGTCGCCGCGGCGGCCCTGGTCGTGGCGCTCGCCAAGCCCAACGTCTCGCTTCCGTTCTTCTGGGTGGTCCTGTTCGCGCTCCGCGGGTACCGCGCGGTGGCGCTCGCGGCGGTGGGGTACGCGGGGGTCACGCTCCTCGCCGTCGCGTTTCAGGAGGGGGGCCTCCTCGAGGTGGCCCGCGACTGGTTGGGTCGGGCAGCGGGCGTCTCCCAGTACGGCGGCTATCTCAACATCCACGCGTGGCTGGCGGCGGTCGGCTGGGAGGAGGCGAGCCTGCCGGCGTCGATGCTGGCCTTCGTGGCGACCGGCGCCTGGGTGTGGCGGCATCGGCGGGACGACCTGTGGGCGCTCCTCGGCGTGGTCGCGGTGGTGGCGCGGCTGTGGACCTACCACAGGGTATACGACGACCTGCTGATGGTCTTCCCGCTGATCGCCCTGGCGCGGATCGCGCGGCGGGAGGAGTGGCGGGGACCCGCGGTCTGGGTGCTGGCCGCCGCCGCGGTCGTGGTGCTGGCGCCGGTGACGCTGCTCCGCTGGTCGGCGGCCCCGGGGCAGGCGTGGAGCTGGGCGGTGGCAGCGACGTGGGTGGCGACACTCGTGTTCCTGGCGCGGCGGGCGCGCGGGGGGCGCGCCGGCGCGACCCGGGCCGAGACTGGTTACCGCGATCGGGGGGACACGTGGCGGCTCGAGGGGGACGACTGGCGGGCGCTCGATCCGCTCGACTGAGTCCCGACTCGCTGGACGTACCGCCGATTCTGAAACAGAACCCCTTGACCACCCCCCAAGTGCAGAGAATATTGCACTTCATGGCGAAACGGACCGACGACCCGGCCCGGCCGGTCTCCGAGATCCTGAGCGCGCGGGAGCGCCAGGTGATGGAGGTCCTCTACCGGCGGCGCGCGGCCACCGCCGCCGAGGTCTACGACGACCTGCCCGACGCCCCGAGCTACAACGCGGTGCGGGGCGTGCTTCGGATACTGGAGGACAAGGGCCACGTGGTCCACGAGCGGGGCGGCCGGAGCTTCGTGTACCGGACCGTGGCCCCGGCGGACGAGGCCGGCCGCTCCATGCTCCGGCGGCTCTCCCGCACGTTCTTCGGCGGATCGACCGAGCGGCTCGTGATCGCGCTCCTGGAGGAGGAGTCGCCGGCCCCCGAGGAGCTGGAGCGGCTCGAGGGGCTGATCGCCCGCGCCCGGCGGCGGGGTCCCGAGGGGGGCCGGTGAGCCCGGTCGAGCTCGCGCAGCCGGTTGCCGAGGCCTCGCTCCGGGCTTCGATCGCGCTGGGAGCCGTGCTGGTCCTCCGGCGGCTCCTGGTCGACCGGACGAGCGCCCGTGCCCGGCGGGCGCTCATCCTGGCGGCCGTGCTCGCGGTGCCTCTCCTGCCTCTCGCGGAGGTCGCCCTCCCCGGTATCGCGCTGGAGTGGGCCGGCCCGGTGCACCTGACACCCCTGACCGGTTCGCTCGACCGGCCCGGGGCGGACGCGGCCCCGCTCGCGGCCCTCCCCTCGCTCGCGGTGGTCGCGGCGGCCGTGTGGCTCTTCGGCGCCGTGGTGATGCTGGCGCGGCTCGGCGCGGGGCTCTTCGGCGCGGCCCGGACGGTCGGTGCCTCGGCGCCGGTGGCCGACCCCGCGTGGCTCGACGAGCGGGATCGGCTGGCCGCGCGACTCGGCCTCGGGCGGCGGCCCTCGCTGCGCCTCGCGAGGGAGGAGCGCGTGCCGATGGCATGGGGGATCCGGCGCCCCGCGATCCTGGTGCCGCCCTCCGCGCTCGGTTGGTCGGCCGCCCGCCGGCGCGCCGTGCTCGCGCACGAGCTCGGCCACCTGGCGCGGCGCGAGCCGCTCGCGCGAATCGCGGCCGAGGCGGTGCGAGCGATCCACTGGTTCGACCCGCTCCTCCGCCGGGCGGTGGCTCGGCTCCGGGCGGAGTCCGAGCTGGCCGCCGACGAGGTGGCGATCGGGCTCGGGATCGATCCCCGGGACTACGCGGACCACCTGGTCGCGCTCGCGCGAGAGAAATGGGCGGCCCCGCCGGGCGGGTTCGCGACCGCCTTCGCCGAGCCAGGCGGACTGGACGGGCGGGTCGAGGCGATCCTGGCGGCCGGGGTGTCGGACGGCCGGAGGCTCGGCGCACCCCGCGCCGCGCTCGCGGGAGTCGCCGCGATCGGGTTGGCGGCCGTCCTCCTGACGGCCCTCCCCCGGATCACTCCCGTGCCATCCCCGGTGGCGCGGCTCGCCGCCCGCTACGGCATCCCCGCCGATCTGGCCGGCGAGATCCTCGCCTCCGCGCGGCTCGAAGGGATCGTCCCGGCGGTGGCCTTCGGGCTGGTCGCGGAGGAGAGTGGCTTCGATCCCGGTCGGGTGAGCCCCGCCGGCGCGGTCGGGCTCACCCAGGTCCTTCCGTCCACCGCGCGGGGGGTCCGACCCGGGATCTCCGACCCGGAGCTCCGCGACGTCACCACCAACCTGCGGGTGGGGTTCCGCTACCTGCGCCGGCAAATCGATCGCCAGGGAGGGGACGTGACCGGCGGCCTCCTGGCCTACTCGATCGGACCGACGCGGCTGGAGGAGCTGCGCCGTTCCGGCGCGCCGGTGCCGGACGACTACGCGACGCGGGTCCTGTCCCACGCCGATTGATTCCGGATCCTGACGAGAGGAAAGGGCTCGACGAACATGCACAAGAATCTGCACGTGCTCCGGATCCTCCTCGTGCTCGCGGCGCTGGTGGTCCCGGTGACTGCCGGGGCCTGCCAGGAGCCCGCTGGGGGCGCGGACGAATCGTTCCCGGGCGCGCGGGCGGCCGTACCGGCGTCGCCCGTGACCCTCCCCCGCACCGAGGTCCGGCGGTCCCCTCCCGTCGCGTCGAGGGGGTCACCTATCGGATCATGGTGAGCCTTCCCCGCGATTACGCGGAGGGATCGCGGCGCTACCCCGTCGTCTACCTGCTGGACGCCGACTACTCGTTCGCCATCGCCCGCAACGTGGTCGAGCACCTGGCCGACCGGGGCCGCCTCCCGTGGGCGATCCTGGTCGGGATCGGCTACGACGGCCCGCCCCGCTACCGGGAGCACCGGACCCGGGACTACACGCCGACCCATGTGCCGACGGGCGGCTACGGCCCGGAGTGGCAGCGCCATTCGGGCGGGGGGCCGGCCTTCCGCCGGTTCCTGGCCGAGGAGCTCTTTCCGTTTGTCGAGCGGACCTACCGCGCCACGGACGAGCGCGCGCTGGTCGGCCACTCCTATGGAGCGCTCTTCGGCGCGTGGACGGCGCTCACCGATCCCGCGCTCATCGACCACTACGTCATGGTCAGCCCCTCGCTCTGGTACGACGACCGCCTGCTCTTCCGGGTCGAGGAGACGGCCGCCCGGTCGGGCGAGCCGCTCCCCGCCACGATCCATCTCGCCGTCGGCGCCCTGGAGGGGAACCGCGAACGCGACATGGTGGGGGACCTCCGCGAGCTCGGCCGCCGGCTGGAGGCGCGGGCGTCTCCAGGAACGCGCCTGGAGGTCGAGGTGCTGGACGGCGAGACCCACGATTCCGTCTTCCCACGCGCTCTCTCGAACGGCCTGCGCGCGATCGCGCGCGGGTCGAACCCGTGAGCCGTACTCTCATCCGGAGGTCTTTCGCATGAGACCGTTACCGACCCTGGGCCTGGCCCTGCTCCTCCTCTCGGCCGTCCCCGCCGCGGACCCGGCGGCGCCGCACCTCCCCGCGGCCGCGCCCGCCGCCGATCGAAGGATGGCGATCACGATCGACGACCTGCCGGTGGGGCCGCCCGGCCGGCACACGATTGAACAGCAGGAGGAGATCACGGAGCGTCTGCTCGCGGTCCTGGCCGAGCACGACGTCCCGGCGATCGGGTTCGTGAACGAGAACAAGCTGGAGGTCGCCGGCCGAGTCGATCCGCGCCGGGTGGCGCTCCTCGAGCGGTGGCTGGACGCGGGGCGGGAGCTCGGGAACCACGGCTACGAGCACCTGGACCTCCATCACGTCGACCCCGGCAGGTGGATGGACGACGTCCTCCGCGGGGAGCGCGTGACCCGCCCACTGGTCGCGGCGCGGGGCGGGGAGCCGCGGTGGTTCCGGCATCCGTTCCTCCACACCGGCCGCTCGGCACGGGTCCAGCGGGAGACCGCGGACTTCCTGGCGTCTCACGGTTACCGGATCGCGCCGGTCACGATCGACAACGGCGAGTGGCTCTACGGCGGCGCCTACGCGGACGCGTGGAACCGGGGCCACCGGGAGCTCATGCGCCGGTTGGGCGAGGACTACGTGCGGTACATGCTCGAGGTGGTCGACTTCTACGAAGGGCAGGCCGAGGCGATCGTGGGGGAGGCCTTCCCGCACGTCCTCCTGATCCACGCCTACGCGCTGAACGCCGACTGGCTGGGCGCGCTCCTGGATACGCTCGAGGACCGCGGCTACGAGTGGGTCCCGATCGCCGAGGCGCTGGAGCACCCAGCCTACGGCCGCCCCGTTCACGGCTACACCGGCCCCGCCGGGATCACCTGGCTCCACCGCTGGGCGATCACCGAGGGGCGGGACCCGTCCATCTTCCGGGGTGAGCCGGAGGTTCCGGACTGGGTCCAGGCGATCTCGGGGGACTGACCAGGATGGCGCCCGCGAGGACGATCCTCCGCGCCGCCGCGCTCGCGCTCCTGGCGATGCTGGCCACGGCCGTCCGGTCCCCCGCCCAGGAGGCCGCCGCCGACTCGGCCTGGTACGACTTCTGGCCCGGCGCCTGGTACCGGATCGAGGACGGCGAGCGCGCGGAGGCGCCCACCTTCGTCGTCCGACGCGACGTCCGTCCGGCGGCGTTCCTGGAGGAGTGGCGCCTGACGATCGATGGCGAGCCGAGCCGGTCGACCGGCTACCGCGTATGGGATGCGGCGGCCGGCCGATGGACGTTCTTCTGGTCGAGCGACCGGGGGCACGTCCAGCTGTGGGAGGGGAGGAAGGTGAACGGGATCTGGGGGATCGAGCGACCGTTCGAGCAGGAGGGCCGCCGGTTCGTCTCGCGGCAGTCCTGGATCCCGGAGGGGCCCGACCAGGTCCGCCGGGTATTCGAGCGCTCGATCGACGAGGGGCGGACGTGGGAGCCGCGCCTGGAGGAGATCTACGCGCGCGGCCCCCTGCCGCCGGCAGGCGGTCCTTGCCAGCGGTGAGAGGATCGGGCGCGCGCGCGAGGTCCGGCACTTCGGCACCGCGTCCGGCTCGAGCGGTCGCGGCCGCGCTGGCGCGCGTTTAGACCGGCCTCCCCCGCGCCCGCTACGATCCGACAAGACCGCGCCGCCCCTTTCTCGACATCCTCACCGCCCGATCCGGGCCGTTCCCTGCGCCGGACGCGCGCTTGGCGGCGCGGCGGTGGAGTCGCCGGCCGGGATCGGGGAAGATGACGGCGTCCCGGCACCCGTACCGGGGCGCACCATCCGAACCGACGGAGGCCGACCATGCGAGGAAGGCAGCCCATCGTGTTCGCGGCGGCGCTGGCCGCGGCGGCGTGCGGGCCGGAGAACTTCGGCGACGCCCGCGAGATGGGAGCGGAAGAGGCGCCGGTCGGAGCGGCCGAGCGGGAGGAGGCGCGGCTCGAGCTGATCGGAGCCGACCGCGCGTTCGCCCGCGCGACCGCCGATCGCGGGATCGACGGGTGGGTGGAGTGGTTCGACGCCGAGGGCGCGATGATCCAGGACGGCGGCGAGATCGTCGGCCCCACCGCGATCCGGGAGGCGATGGGACCGGTCCTCTCGGACACCGCGATCGCGCTCCGCTGGACGCCCGAGCGGGCGGAGGTGTCTGGAGACGGAGGGCTCGGATTCACCGTGGGGCCCTACGAGGTCGTCTCGATCAACCCCGCGCCCGGGACCGAGGCGGTCCAGAGCCGCGGGACGTACCTGACGGTGTGGAAGCGCCAGCCGGACTCGTCGTGGAAGGTGCTGGCGGACATCGGAAGCCCGGCCC
>DATLFF010000449.1:0-3693 GCA_035524915.1 Gemmatimonadota bacterium
CGCCCGCGGCCCTTCCCCTCCGGCTTCCTCCTCCCGGCGGCTTCGGCCTCCGCCGGCGGCCACATGGGGCGGCGCCCGTCGACGTCGGTGAACCCGTACTCCCGCGCGAGGACGCCCACCGCCCACACCTGCCCCGAGCGCTCCATCGGCGGGGCGGCCGCCAGTGCCGCGACGGCGCGGCCGACGTAGCGCGGGGAGTGGGACGTCTCGTCGACCCGGTCCTTCTTCCGCGCCACCGGATCGGCGGCGTAGACCTCCTCCACCCGCTCGGTCCGGGTGAAGCCCGGCTGGAGCGACACGACCACCACGCCGTGGCGGCGGAAGTCGCCGGCCATCGCCTCCGTCATCCGGTCGACCGCGTGATTCACGACGTAGTAGGGGAGGTGGCTGCGGTACGGCGTCCCGACAGGTGACGAGACGTTCACCAGGAGCCCGGACCGGGAACGGAGGAGGAGCGGCGCGGCCAGCCGCGCGGTCCGCCACTTCCCCTCGAGACCCGTCCGCATCATGAGATCCCACCGCTCGATGGGAATCTCCCAGAAGGGCGCCTCCCAGGCGGCCTCGTCGTGGCGTTCGTAACCGCCCCAGACGTTGTTGGCGAGGACGTCGAGCCGGCCCTGCTCCCGCTCGATCCGCTTCAAGAGCGCCACCACCTCGGTCTCGACCGTGTGATCGCACGCGACCGCGATCCCCTCGCCGCCGAGCTCGGTCACGCGTTCGGCGGTCTCCTCGATCGTCTCGGGACGGCCTTCGTGGGCGGCCCGCCGGCGGCCCCGGAGTCGGCCGCGGCGGCGCGTGGTCCGGCCGGTGACGTACACGGTGGCGCCCGCCTCGCCGAGGCCTTCGGCGATCCCGCGGCCGACGCCTCGGCTGGCGCCGGCCACGAGACATATCTTTCCGTCGAGCTCTCCCATGGCTTCTCCCGTGAAGAGTTTCGGGAGACAGTATCGCTTTCCCCGCCCGGAGAAGAAACCGGGAACACCCCGGAGACCTCGAATGGAGTGGCTGCGCTCGCTGGATCCGGTGACCCAGGCGCTGGTCGCCGGTATGGGCACCTGGGCCATTACCGCCGCAGGCGCGGCGCTCGTCTTCTTCACCCGGCGGATGCCGCAGATGCTGATGGACGGCCTGCTCGGCTTCGCCGCCGGCGTGATGATCGCGGCCAGCGTCTGGTCCCTGATCATCCCCGCGATCGAGATGGTGGAGGCGCGGGGGGGCATCGGATGGGTGCCGGTACTGATCGGGTTCCTGGCGGGTGGGGTGTTCCTGCGGATCGCCGATGCGGCGCTGCCGCACCTGCATCCGGGGCTCCCCCGCGAGCGGGCCGAGGGGCCCCCGACGGCGTGGCGGCGGGCGACGCTCCTGGTCACCGCGATCACCCTCCACAACATCCCAGAGGGCCTCGCCGTGGGCGTCGCTTTCGGCGCCGCCGCGGCCCAGCTCGACGCCGGCATCACGGTCGAGGGCGGGGCCACGTTCGCGGGAGCGGTGGCGCTGGCGATCGGGATCGCGCTCCAGAACTTCCCCGAGGGGATCGCGGTCGCGATGCCGCTCCGGCGGGACGGCTCTTCCGCGTTCCGGTCGTTCTGGTACGGCCAGCTCTCGGCGGCGGTCGAGCCGGTGGCGGCGGTGATCGGCGCGACGGCCGTGCTCCTGGTCGGGTCGCTCCTGCCCTACGCGCTGTCGTTCGCCGCGGGGGCGATGATCTTCGTGGTGGTCGAGGAGCTGATCCCCGAGAGCCAGCAGTCCGGCCACGGCGACCTGGCCACCGCGTCCACCATGCTGGGGTTCGCCGTCATGATGGTGCTGGACGTGGCCCTCGGATGATCCTTGCGGCCCGGCCGGCGATCGGCGATCCTGCCCGGCCGTGCGTGGTCTCGCCCTCGCCTATTTGCTCTCCGTCGCCGCCTGTGCCTCCGGCGGCGGGGGAGCCGGTTCCGTCCCGGTCCTCCACGACCTCCTGATCGCCGGCGGCACCGTGGTCGACGGGACCGGCGCGCCCGGCTACCGCGCCGACGTCGCCCTCGCGGGCGACCGGATCGCCGCCGTCGGCGCCGGCCTGGGTGCCGCGCGCGACACGCTCGACGCGACCGGCCACGTGATCGCTCCCGGATTCATCGACATGCTGGGCCATTCCGAGTTCCGGCTCCTGGCCGACGGGCGGGCGGTCTCCAAGATCAGCCAGGGGGTCACCTCCGAGATCACGGGCGAGGTCTCGAGCGTGGTCCCGGCGTCGGAGCGGCCGCGCGCCGAGCGGCAGTCGGAGATCGCGCCGTGGGACGTCGACTACTCGTGGGACGACCTGGATGGGTACTTCGAGCGGCTGGAGTCGCAGGGGACGGCGATCAACCTCGGCACCTGGGTGGGGCTCTCGTCGCTCCGGCTCCACGGAGTGGGCGGCGAGGACCGGCCGGCCACCGACGCGGAGATGGAGGAGATGCGCCGCGCGCTGGCGGAGGCGATGGGCCAGGGCGCGTTCGGGCTCTCCTCGGGGCTCATCTACTCCCCCGGCCGCTACGCCTCCACCAACGAGATCGCGGAGCTGGCGCGGGTCGTGGCCGACTCGGGCGGCTTCTACGCCACCCACATGCGGAGCGAGGGCGACCGCCTGCTGGAGGCGATCGACGAGGCGATCGAGATCGGCGCGCGCTCGGGCGCGCCGGTCCTGATCCACCACCTGAAGGCCTCGGGCACGCGGAACCACGGCAAGATGGAGCAGGCCGTGGCGCGGATCGCGACCGAGCGGGCCATGGGGGCGGACGTCATGGCCAGCGTGTACCCGTACATCGCCTCCTCGACCGGGCTCGACCAGATCCTCCCCGGCTGGGTGACGGAGGGCGGGACCGCCGCCACGCTGGCCCGCCTCGCCGACCCGTCGGTGCGGGCCTCGCTCGAGGCCGAGCTCATGAGCGTCTCGCCGACCGGCGACTGGGCGCTCGGCACGTCGGCCGGCGGCCCCTCCGGGGTGCAGGTCTCGGACGTGGTGGTCGATTCGCTCGAGCGCTACGAGGGGATGCGCCTCGACGCGATCGCCGAGGCCCGCGGCCAGTCGGCCGCCGCCGCCGCGATCGACCTGCTGGTGGCCGACTCGCTCCGTACCTCCGCCATCTACTTCTCGATGAGCGAGGACGACCTGGTCCACGCCATGCGCCAGCCGTGGGTCATGATCGGCGGCGACGCCGGCGTGCGCGGGCTCGACGGGCCGCTCTCCACCGACCAGCCGCACCCGCGCGCCTTCGGCACGTTCCCGCGCGTCCTCTGCCGCTACGCGCGGGAGATGGGGGTCTTCCCGCTGGAGGAGGCGGTACGGCGGATGACGTCGCTCCCGGCGGCGCGCGCCGGGATCGCCGAGCGCGGCCGGGTCGAGGCGGGCCACTTCGCGGATCTCGTCGTCTTCCATCCCGACGAGGTGTGCGACCGGGCCACGTTCGAGGCCCCGAAGCAGCTCGCCGTGGGGATCCGGCACGTCCTGGTGAACGGGGTGCCGGTGCTGGAGGACGGCGCGCCCACGGGCGCGCTCCCGGGCCGGGCGCTCCGCCGCGGGCGGTAGGGCTAGCCGGCCGTTCCGTCCTTCCGCTGGTGGAGCATGATCTGGTTGCCGTCGGGATCGGTCACCAGCGCCATGAAGCAGACCGGCGTCTCGATCGGCTCCATCTGGATCGGCACCCCCTTCCCGCGGAGCTCCTCCACCGC
>DATLFF010000450.1:0-2073 GCA_035524915.1 Gemmatimonadota bacterium
GGCTCCGCTCGCTGCCGGTCCAGTTCGAGGCGAGGGTCCTGGCGAACCCGCCGCCGACGGCGGTGGCGAGCGCGCCCGCGACGGTGTCCCCGAGGGATCCGGTGGTGCTCGACGGGAGCCGGTCGACGGACCCCGACGGCCAGATCGTCCAGTGGACGTGGACGCTGGTGGCGACCGCCGGGGGGAGCGGCGGGAGCCTCCAGGTGAACCAGCCGATGGAGATCGACCAGCCGGAGTTCGACCTCGGGGTGACCGGGACCACGCTGGCGGTCGGGGTCCACCGGTTCCAGCTCGAGGTCACCGACGACTCGGGGCTCCGCTCGCTGCCGGTCCAGTTCGAGGTGAGGGTCCTCGGTTCCTGCCGGACGGCGGGCGTCAGCCCGCGGTGCCCGCCGCCACGATGAGGCCGGTCGCGACGTTCCCCGCCGCGTGGACCAGCCAGGGACCCAGGATCGACTCCGACCGGATCCGCACCCAGCCGAGGAATAGCGCGGCCCCGAAGACGATCGGCAGGATCCCCCACATCTCCGGCATCACGGTCAAGATCAGCAGGTGCGGCAGGATGAACACGAGTGCCTGGATCAGGTTCGCCCAGAGGAGCGGGAGCCGCAGGGGGTGGGTCCTCTGCGCACGATTGAGCCGCGGCGGAAGCCTCACGCTTTCAGGTTCTGGATGATCGACTTCGCCGTGTCGTTCGAAGCCTTCAACAGCGCCGACATCAAGGCTATCGTCTGGGACAGACGGTGCATCATGTCCTGGAGGTCAAACTGGTCCATTTCAGAATCCTCCCCGAGCGCGTTCGACGCGTCCTCACGATCCGAAGTCGAGGCCGCCGTCTCGCACGCCGCCAGCGCCAGTGAGAGGGAGGAGAAGGCGTTGCTGGCGGCACCGACGTCGGCATCGGTCGGCTTCTGCACCGACAGGGCGGATTCCAGCCTCGATCGGGCGCTCGCCACCCCGCGCGCCTGCCCCGGGCACGCTCCGGTGGACCCGATCGCCTCGATGGCCTCCGTGAGCTCCCCCTCCATCGAGCGCCAGGACAGGGTCACCGCCCGCAGGGACAGCCCGGCGGCGTCGCCCTCGCTCATACGCGCCGCCCTGGGCTCGAGCAGCGTCCGCCACTCGGTCTCGACCTGGCGGGACGACTCCCCTCGCGCCATCGCGTCGGCGATCGGGGCGAGATCCCCATCGGAAACCGTTGCCGCGCGGGCGACCAGCATCCGGTCCTGTGCGGAGGCCAGGGACGGGAGTGACAGGACGATAGCGAGCGCGGTGGCGAGGTGTCTCATCGATCTGCTCCTTTCGAAATTCGATTCGCTCAGAAGTCGCCGCCCACCAGCACCGGATACCCCGAGCACGTGCCCACGACCGGTCCCGCCAACACTCCAATGGACGGGTTGTAGCTCGGCACCGGACCGGATCCCATCACGTCCATGACCTGCCTCGTCGCCACGAAGGTCAGGAACCGCAGGCCGATCTCGTTGGCGAAGGCGGCGAGAGCGTAGCCGGCGTCGGTGGTCCCGGCGTCGGCGCCGATCTCGTCCTCGATCCGCTGGGAGAGGGCCGGCGCGGCCATTCCGGGGGCCCCGGTCGAGATGAGCCCCGCCAGGGGCGTCGGGACGTTGGCGACGGGGTACGCTTCGGCCGCCGGGTAGGCCAAGAACGACGGGTACCAGGGCAGCGCCACCACGGTGGCGTTGTCGGCCCAGCCGTTCCACGCCTCCGCCATCGCCCGGTCCCATCCCTCCGCAACGTGGGCCGGCGCGCCCGCGTCCAGGAGCGCGTCCCGGATCTGGCCGTCGAAGTCGTCGCGGGTGGTGAGGACGCCCTTCGTGCCCGTCGCCAGCGGCCCGTTCACCGTGCAGTGCGACTCCAGGAACTCGGCGTTGGCCGCCCACAGCTGAATCTCGGCGACCGCCGCGGTCACCGCAGCCGCCCCCCAGGCCGACCACGCCGCCGGGGACGCGGCCGCCGGTGGCGCGACCACCGCGTAGCCGGCCTCGATCGTGCCCACCACGCCGTCGGGCTTTCGCACCATCACCAGGTCGCCGGTGGTCGGCCCGGACGGCAGCA
>DATLFF010000451.1:0-5263 GCA_035524915.1 Gemmatimonadota bacterium
CGTTCGCGTCCCGCGGGTCGTCCCCGGACTCGCCGAAGCTGGCGACGAAGTAGACGTCCTGGTCCGGGTCGTAGCGGACCGCTTCCGGCCCCGACAGCCCGGTAATGGAGAAGACGATGTCGGTGCTGTCCTGGACCGCGCCCGCTTCGGGGGTCTGCGCCCACGCCAGGCAGGGCGTGGCGAGGAGGAGGGCTGCGGCGACGGCGACCGCTTCGCTTGGGCGCCGGTCGTGCCGGCGCGGGCGGGGACATGGCTGGGTGTGCGGCATGGGGGCGTCGCTTTGATGGCGGTCTCGGGAAGCCTGACTACGGAATGTACCGGGGGCGGGCCGTGTGATGCGAGGACCCCTTTACGACACGTCACGCACCAGCGGGCCGCCGACCCCCCACGAGCTACTCCCCGTGACCGAGGCGGAACGGGATGCATGGCTGCGGGAGGTATTCGCCCGCCCCGCCGCGGCTGGATCCCCTCCTCCCCGGACGGACAGCTCGACCGAGCCGGCCTCCAGCTACTCCGCGACCCTCCGGATCACGCCCGCGCGGCGGGGCTGGCGAGATACTCCTCCATCCGCGCTCGCGCGCCCTCCATCTGCTCCGGCGTCATGGCCGCGAACTTCTCCGGGTGATCGGCCTCCGCGTGCCGCATGAGGTCCCGCTTCACGTCGTCCGGCGTATCTCCGCGCGCCACGTAGTCGCAGTCCGCGCTCCCCAGGTCCCTGCACGACATCTTCAGCATCATTCCACCTCCAGTAGTGTGACCAGCTGCTCCACGCAGGACGTCCAGCCCTCAGCGTGGTTCTCTCGCTCCGCCTCCGTCGAGAAGCCTTCGTGCACGAGCAGCAGACGCGTCGAGCCGCCTTCCTCGGAAAGCTCCACCGTCACGAGCGTCTCCTCCGGCTCCTCCGCCGCCGATTCCCACGACCACGTGAACGTCAGCAGCGACGGCGGCTCCACCCGCCGGAACGCACCCTGCGCCACGTGCTCCGACCCGTCGGGCGCGCGCATGATGACCCGGAACGCGCCGCCCGGCCGCGCGTCCACCTCCGCTTCCGGGATCGTGAACCCCTGCGGCGCGAACCACCGCTTCATCTCTCCCGCCTCCGTCCACGCCCGGAACACCCGCTCGCGATCCGCGCGGATCACCCGCTCCAGCCGTACCTTCCCGGCCGCCCCTGTCTCCATTCCGCTCACTCTCCTTCCTCCAGGTACCCGGTCAGCGAATCCAGGCGACCCTTCCAGAACCGCTCGTACCGCTCCGCCCAGTCCCGCGCGCGCCGCAATGGCTCCGCCCGCAGCCGGATCACCGTCTCGCGGCCCCGCGCCTCCCGCTCCACCAGCTCCGCACGCGCCAGCACCGCCAGGTGCTTGGAGATCGCCGGACGCGAGATCGGAAACGGCTCCGCCAGCTCCCCCACCGTCCGCTCCCCCGCGCGCAGCCGCTCCAGGATCCGCCGGCGCGTGGGATCCGCCAGCGCGTGGAAGAGGTCATCGAGGCCGTGATTGGAAACCATGTGGTTACGAATATGCGGATACCCGGCACGGCACGCAAGAGGCGGATCGGTGAGGGACGGTCAGCGGTTCGCTGGCGAGCTGACCTGCCGAGGACGGCGGTGCCTCACCATCTCCGGGAATTTCGCGGGATCATCCTTATATTGGCGTGCGGCAGAGCAGATCGCTGTGAAGCGCTCAACCTGAAGAATTCGGAGGCCATCACATGAAACTGGCGAGTCGCCTGCTGATGGGCGCTGCCCTTCTCTGGGCAGTATTCCTGGCCGCCGATGGCGGCGCCGAGCCGAGAGCCACGGCCCCTGTCGCTGCATTGTTCGGCCTCGGCTTCGCATGGTGGACCACCGCGGGAGTCAGGGCCTCGCGGCCTGATGCTCGTGCGAGCGATCGCGCTGTTCAGCAGATGAACGGCCGTAAACGAGGAGCCGAACGATGAGCAGCAAGAAGAAGCGGCGACAGCAGCGCCGCCGCCAGAGCGCGGAGAAGCCGCGCTTCAAACCAGCCACGGCGTTCATCCTCCTGATCGTGGCCGCCCTCCTCGTGGTAGGGCTGGCCGCGGCGGTGATCGGCTCCGATCCGAGCCCGCCGCGGCCGGGCGCGGTCTGGTCCCCGGAGCATGGCCACTGGCACTGACGGCGTCCCGCTACCCTGTGAGTTCGGCGACGAGGCGGAGCTCGCGGCGGCGGTCGAGGGCGCCGCGGGTGGCGAGCGCGGGGGAGAGGTGCGGCGGGCAGGACCGGGCTTCGTCGGCGATCGTGGTCGCCAGCGGGCGGAAAGGGAACCCGGTGGCGTGGGCGCGCGCGGCGCTGATGCGGGAGAACCCGGGTTCGGGATCGTCGTCGGGAATGTAGTGAGGGATGTCCACCCATGGCCGAAGCCCGTGTCTATCGAGGAACGGCCGCGGCGCCGGGACCATCCCGGAGCGGCCGCCGACGATCGCGTCCCAAGTGGTCAGCACGTCCCACAGAGGCACGGGCTCCGGGGTGTTGATGATATGGAAGACTCCGCCGAGGGCTTCCTCGGCCGCGTGGGCGGCGAAGCGGCCGATGTCGCGCGCGTCCGACCACTGCACGACCGCTGTCCGGTCGTCCGGGACCAGGAACGGCTCGTTCGACAGAAATCGAAGTCCCCAGTAGCTCAGCTGCGCGCCATGGGGGTCGTGACCCCAGACGCCGGAGCAGCGCAGGACGGTGCCCCGGTCGCCGAACGCATCCAGAACGCCCAGCTCGCCCGCCCGTTTGGCCAGGGCATAGCCCAGCTCCGGGTCGAAGGAGTTGATATGGGCCTCCGCGTCGACCGTCGGCGAGCTCTCGTCCAGGCCCACGTCCCGGAACGATCTCAGCACGGCGATGGAGGACACGTACACGTACCGGCCCACGCGATCAGCCAGGAGCCGGGTCGTGTCATGAATACAACCCGGCTCGGAGTCCCATGTGTCCACGACCAAGTCCCACTCGCGGTCCCCTTCCAGGGCGCTGAGACCCCTGCCCCGGTCACGGAACCTGTTTCCCACGAGCCGCTCCACCGCGGGGAAGAGACGGGGATTGTGGAACCCGCGGTTGAACGTCGTAACGGCGTGCCCTCGGTCGAGGGCAGCCTGAACGACGTGCGGGCCGACGTAGTTCGTGCCGCCGAGCACCAGCACACGGAGCCGCTCCCTCGGCGGATCGAGTGCCCTGTCGATGCCGTCCCCGGATCGAATGGCGAACCGGTCGCTGCCCGCTAAAGGGAGACCGGACAGCGCGACGCCAGCCGCGAGCTTCCCTACGAAGTGCCTCCGCTTCATCCCGACTCCTCTCATTCACGGTGATGGCTCGCCGACGATGAGATCCCGTCGGGTTGATAACGCCCTAGTCCCATTGTCTGGGACAGCACGCTCGCCCGGCGTCATGAAATCCGGCCGTGCCCCGTTTCACAGGGTGATCGATCCAGTCCCCGAGCCGCCATGTCCATGAACCCGCCCATCGCTTCCGCACTGCTGGCCGCTTGGTTAGCCGTTCCGGCGGCCGCGGCCGCTCAGGCCGCCCCGTCGCCCGCGCTCGACTACGGTCCTCACGACGTGGGATTCACCGTCATCGAGGCGCTGGACTCGACCCGCGCCTTCCGGCCGCTCCGGGATTTCGCCGGCCGCCTCGCCGCTGAGACCGCGCGGCCGGTCCAGGTTTCGATCTGGTATCCCGCCGACGCGCCGCCGGATGCGCCGCGGATGCGCGCGGGCGAGTTCCGGCTGCTGCGGGAGACGGAGGTGGACTTCGGGGTCGTCCTCGGCGCGGCGGAGGAAGCGCGGCTGCGCGCCGACTTCATCGAGGCGGCCGTGGGCTTCGGCCAGGAGCGCGCGGCCGCGGCGCGGACATGGGACGAGACGACGCCGGCGGTCCGCGACGCCCCGCACGTGCCGGGTTCCCACCCGACCCTCCTCTACGTCGGGGCGATCGGCGTGAGCGATCCGCTGCTACCGGCGTACCTGGCGAGCCACGGCTACGTGGTGGCGAGCTTCCCGTCCAACGGTCGGATGACGGACGGCGCGCTCGAGTTCACGCCGAATGCGCTCACACTGGACACCCGGATCGACGATGCCGGCTTCGTCCACGCGCTGCTGCGCCGACTCCCGTACGCCGACACCCGGCGCCTGGCCGTGGCCTCCTTCAGCGGCGGGTCGCTGGCGGCGCTGCTCTGGACGATGCGGGACATGCAGCCGGCCGCGATCATCGCCATCGAGGGGTGGGAACGGTACCGGCGGGGCGCGGACCTCGTCGTCGAGTCGGTCCACTACGACCCGCACCGCGTGCGCGTGCCGTTCCTCATGCTCGAGCGGGCGGCCGACGAGGCGTCGCCGGATTACGCGAAGGTGCCGGACGTGGTGGACGCCCTGCCGTATTCCTACGTCGTGCGCGTGTCCTTCCGCGATGCCAGCCACGGCGATTTCCTGTCGCACCCCGTCCTCGGCCACACGCCCCACCACGCGGACATCTACGGCGCGTCGGCCCGCTTCATCCGGCGGTTCCTCCAGGGCAATATCGCCGGTGACGACGAGGATCCCGACCGCCCGCCGTCCCTCCTCCCGTCTGAGGCGGCCTCTCTCACCATGAGAGGCCTGCCCCCCATCGGCCCGGTCCCCACCGAGGAGGAGCTCTACCGCCTGGCCGAGACCGATCCCGCCGCCGCCGCCGCGGCGTACCGCGAAGCCATCCGCATCGTGCCCGGCGCGACGCTGTTCCGTGAGCACGTCCTCGCCCGCGCGGCCCGCTTCGCCGCCACGTCCGCGGACAGCGCGATCATCATGGGGATCGTGCGGGACGCGTATCCCGACACCACCGCGGCGCCACCACCGCGATGACGGGACGGGAGATCGTACATTCCGCGGGAGTGTGGCCGTAGGGCGCGAACGAAGGACCCGCACGTATAGATGCCGGTCGAAAGCAAAACCTTACAGTTTTTTTGAGTCCGCGGGTCGCCACCCCGAGAGATCGAGGCATAAAAACTGCGCGGCTCCGCCGGCTTTCATACCTCGCACCCGGAGTTCCGCCCATGCGCCTCCGATACCGCGCCACCGTCATCGCTTTCCTGGTCACGTTCCTCGTCGCGTTCACTCCCGCCGGCTCGGCCGCCCAGGGGATCCGCCTGGGAGGCGACGACGTGTCGGCCACGCTCCGCGGCATCCTCGGCGGAACGCTGTTCGCCCAGGACGCGCTCTTCGCGACCGGGAACGGGCAGCGGGCGCAGTTCGTGGCCGGCGAGCTGGACGAGTGGTGGCACGG
>DATLFF010000452.1:0-2686 GCA_035524915.1 Gemmatimonadota bacterium
GCTCTGGGAGGACGAGCCGAGGAACGTGGTCTCGCCCCCGATGGTGAGGTCGCCGCGGGTGTGGGTGGTGCGGAGCGCGAACTGGCCCGACAGGTCCTGGTCGGCGCCGTCGTCGAACGGGTCGGGCTCGGGGTCCTGGCCGCGCGCCACGCGGCCGTCGAGGCCGAGGTCGACTCCCGGGTCCCACTCGGAGGTTTCGAACCCGAGGCGCCCGCGGACGCGGAGCGGGGCCCGCCGGGCTTCGGTCCACCCCTCCGGAGTGACCTGCCAGACCACCAGCTCGCCCTCGCCCCGCGGCAGCGGAGGCCCGCCGGCGTCGTAGACCAGGCCGCCCTCGGTCGGACGGAACAGGTCGGTCACGTCCACGTGGTCGAAGAAGACGGCCACCCGCTCATCGGGCGCCGCCAGGGCGCGGCCGAAGCGGAGCTCGATCCGGTCGTCGGCGTCGACCCAGCCGTCCGCTGGCATCGAGGTCTCGACCGGCAGCGGCTCCTGGGCGAGCGCGGGAGCGGCGAGGAGGAAAGCGGCGAAGGGGAGGACAAGGGATCTCATGAGTCGTCCTTTATCACGGAGAAACCGGGTCGGGGGGCTCATCGGACCGCGGTGGATCGGGGTGCGCCGGCTCATCGGGATCCCGTCGCCGCGAAGGCGGCCGGCCATGCCGCGCCCTCCGGCCCCTCCAGGGTGATCGCGGCCACGGCGGCCCGGCCGGAAGGTCCCTCCACGCGCAGGGCGAACGCGGGATCCGCCGTCCCGTAGGCCGGCTCCCGCTCGAACGACCAGCTCCGGCCGACGATCTCCACGTCCACGATCCGCCATCCATCGGCCAGTCTCCGCCCGCCGTAGAGCTCGAACACGTGGGAGCGCTCGCACACGCCGCAGTCGATCGGCAGGATCTCGACCTCGCCATCGACCAGGCGGGCCTCCGACTCGCAGGGCGCGTGCGAGGAGGCGCACGACTTGAGCGTGGCCGCCGCGCCGTCGCGGGCGCCGGAGAGGATGTAGCGGTCGTCCGGCAGGATCGGGTGGAACTCGAACCCGGCCGCCCGGGCCGTCTTCCAAGCCTCGGGACCGGGTATGCGGTGGGTATCCTGACCCGATGCGTCGGAGATGGCGCCCATCAGCATAAGTGCTACTATGAATCGAGTCAAGCGCGGTTGCCTCCCCGGACCGGATGTGAGAGGATGGGTCCATGCGGCCCCTTTCAGGCCGCCGTCGCACTTCATCACGCGATTTCCGGGTGGATCGGCTCATGCCCGGACCGAAGGGAAGGATGGAAGACGCCCTCCAGGGGACCGTGACGCGACTCCTCGGGGAGCTGCGGAACGGCGACCGCGGCTCCTTCGACCGGCTGTTCCCTCTGGTCTACGACGAGCTCCACGCTCTGGCCCGGCGGGCGCTGCGGCCGGAGGCCGGTCGGGATCCCACGCTCGACGCCACGTCGCTCGTCCACGAGGCCTACCTGAAGCTGGTCGACCAGTCGCGGGCCGACTGGCGGAGCCGCGGCCACTTCCGCGCCGTGGCCGCCAAGGCGATGCGCCACATCACGATCGATCACGCCCGGCGCCGCATGGCGGAGAAGCGGGGCGGCGGAGTCCGGGCCGTGCCGCTCTCGTCGGTGCAGGGAGGCGTGGCCGCGGCCGGGGGACCGGATCCCGAAACGCTGCTCGCGCTCGACGAGGCCCTGGAGGGGCTGGCGGCCGAGGACGAGCGGATGGCGCGGATCGTCGAGCTCAAGTTCTTCGGCGCGATGACGATCGAGGAGATCGCCGACGTCCTCGAGATCTCGCCCGCCACGGTCAAGCGGGGCTGGGCGTTCGCGCAGGCGTGGCTCCACCGGGCGATCTCGGGTGGCGCCGCGGAGGGGCCCGCGGGCGAAGCCGCTCCCCCTTGAAGGATTCGCGGGTCGAGGAGATCTGGGCCGAAGCGCGGGAGATCCCGCCCGCGACGCGCGCCGCCTGGCTGGACGGCCGCTGTGGGGGGGACGCCGCACTCCGCGCCGAGGTCGAGTCGCTCCTCGAGCACACCGAGCCCGCCGAGGCGTTCTTCGGCTCGCTCGCGGACGACGTCGTGGAGTCGTTCGAGGCGGCCGGGGCCGCCGCGGGCGCCGCACTCCACGCGGGGGCGCGGATCGGCCCCTACCACGCGGTTCGCGAGATCGGCCGCGGGGGGATGGGCGTGGTCTGGGAGGGCCTGGACGAGCGGCTGGACCGGCGGGTGGCGCTCAAGGTGCTGCCGCCCTGGCTGGCCGTCGACCCGGCGGCGCGCGAGCGGCTCGTGGCGGAAGCGCGCGCCGCGTCGGCGATCGAGCATCCGAACCTGGCCACGCTCTATGACGTGGTCGAGCTGGACGGCGGCTCGCTTTGCCTCGTACTGGCGCTCTACGACGGCGAGACGCTGCGGGAGCGTCTGGCCCGCGGACCGATGCCGGTCGCGGAGGCGGTCGACGCGGTGGCCCAGGCCGCGCGCGGCCTGGCCGAGGTCCACCGCCGGGGGATCGTCCACCGGGACGTGAAGCCGGCCAACCTGTTCCGCACAACCGAGGGCCGGGTCGTCGTCCTCGACTTCGGCGTGGCCAAGGCGCTGGGGGAGGACCGGACCGCGCGCGGCGTCCGGCCGGGGACGGTGGCGTACATGGCGCCCGAGCAGGCGCGTGGCGAGCCGGTGGACCCGCGGACCGACGTGT
>DATLFF010000453.1:0-14573 GCA_035524915.1 Gemmatimonadota bacterium
GACCTGCAGGACGTGCCACCCCTGCGCCTCGAAGCGCGCCAGGACGTCCTCGTTCGACGACTGCTCGAGCGGGCCGTCGAGCGTGACCCGGTTGGCGTCCCAGCAGACGATCAGCCGCCCGAGCCCGTAGAAGCCCGCGATAGCCGCCGACTCCATCGCCACGCCCTCCATCAGGTCGCCGTCGGAGGCGATCACATACGTCCAGTGGTCGACGATCGCGTCCCCCGGGTGATTGTACCGGGCGGCCAGCCAACGCTCGGCGATCGCCATCCCCACCGCGTTCGAGATCCCCTGGCCCAGCGGCCCGGTCGTGGCCTCGACGCCGGGAGTGAGATGGACCTCGGGATGGCCGGGCGTCTTCGAGCCCCACTGGCGGAAGCTCTTCAGCTCGTCCAGCGGCAGGTCGTAGCCGGTCAGGTGGAGGAGCGAGTAGAGGAGCGCCGAGCCGTGCCCGCCGGAGAGGACGAACCGGTCGCGGTCGGGCCAGGCGGGGTCGGCGGGATCGTGCTTCAGCCATCGGCTCCAGATGACGTACGCGGCCGGCGCGGCGCCCAGCGGCAGGCCCGGATGGCCCGAGTTCGCCGCCTGCGGCTGGTCGATGGACAGCGCGCGGATGGCGTTGACGCAGAGGCGGTCGAGGTCGGTGAACTCGGGCGGGGGGGTCATAGGCGGGGAAGTGTAGCCCGCCGGGACCGAGGGTTCAACGGCGGCGCGGGCGGGCTCCCGCCGGGGCCCCCGGTCAGGCCGGGAGGCTCTCCAGCCGCGGCGGCGCGTCCACCGTCCGCTCGTCCCGGACGTCGCCGGTGTTGAGGACCCCTCGGGGCTCGAAGAGGAGGACCCACGCCTCCTCCTCGGCGACCGGCTGGTGCTCCACCCCGCGCGGGACGACCAGCATCTGGCCCATCTCGAGGCGGACGTCGCCGTCCCGGAAGCGGATCACGATCCGACCCTTCACGATCAGGAAGAGCTCGTCCGCGTCGTCGTGGCGATGCCAGACGAACTCGCCTTTCAGCTTGGCCAGCTTGACCTCCTGGCCGTTGGGCTCGGCCGCCACGCGCGGCTCCCACATCGCGTCGAACGACTGGAACGCCTCGACCAGGTCGATCGCCTTGGGTGGGGTCACTCGTCGTATCCCAGCGGGACCCCCTCGCCGGGGAACGGAGTGACGATCGGCTCCATCCCGGCCTGGAGCCGGGCCGCCGTGGCCTCGGCCCCGCGCATCACCCGGAGCGCGTTCTCGCCCACCAGCTTGCGGAGGTCGGCGTCGCTCCAGCCGCGGCGCATGAGCTCGACCAGGAGCGCCGGATACGTGGAGACGTCCTCCAGCCCCTCGACCACGGTCGAGATCCCGTCGAAGTCGCCGCCGATCCCCACGTGGTCGATCCCCGCCACCCGGACGACGTGCTCCACGTGGTCGGCCACCTGGGAGAGCGTCGCGCGCGGGGGCGGGTTCGCCTCGCGCCACGCCCGGTACGCGGCGCGCCCCGCGGACGAGTCGGGGGTGGCCGCGACGATCGAGTCGTGCACGGCGCGGGCGCCCTCCTCGAACTCGACGATCTCCTGGCTGATGAAGATCGGAACGAACGTGATCATCACGACGCCGCCGTTGTCCGGCAGCATGCGCAGGACGGCGTCCGGCACGTCGCGCGGCACGTCGGCCAGGGCGCGGGCGGAGGAGTGGCTGAAGATGACGGGCGCCTCGGCGATCCGGAGCGCGTCCACCATGGTCGAGTCGGAAACGTGGGAGAGGTCGACCAGCATGCCGAGGCGGTTCATCTCGCGCACCACGTCCTCGCCCCACGGGGTGAGTCCGCCGAACTCGGCCTCGTCGGTGGAGGCGTCGGCCCAGTCGGTGTTCGAGGAGTGGGTCAGCGTCATGTAGCGGGCGCCGAGCCGGTGGTAGTCGCGCAGCAGGTCCAGCGAGTTCTCGATCGCGTGACCGCCCTCGATCCCGATCATGGAGGCGATCTTCCCCTCGCCGTGGATCCGGACGACGTCGTCGGCGGTGCGCGCGAACTCGAGCTCGTCGTAGCGGTCGGCCAGGCGGTGGATCAGGTCCATCTGCTGGAGGACGAACCGCGCCGAGCCGCCCTGCTCCATGTACTCGACCGGCACGTACGCCGACCAGTACTGCGCGCCCACGCCGCCCGCCGCGAGCCGCTCGAGATCGGTCATGATGTCCGGCTGGGGCTCGGCGATGTCGAGCGAGTCGAGGTCGCCGCCAACGCGGCCGCGGATCTGCCACGGGAGATCGTTGTGGCCGTCGACCAGCGGGGTGGTGCGGAGGATCTCCCGGGCCCGCTCGCGGAGCGCGGCGTCGGGGTCCTGCGCGGCCAGCGGCGCGGCGGCGAGCAGGAGGAGGAGGGCGAGTGGGAGCGGGGCGGTTCGGCGCATGAACGGTCTCCTCGGGGTGCGGAAATGGGTGAGCGGGGAATATCGGTTCTGGCCGGCCCGCCGGCGACCGTAGGTTGAGGCCGTGGACATCCGTTCCACGCTCCGCTCGCTCTTCGGGGAGGAGAGGGCCCTCGCGGCCGTGGGGGTCCTGGGCCTCGCGCTCGCCGCGGGGACCGCCGTCGTGGCGCTCCTCCGCGGGACCGTGGTGCCGCCCGGCGGGGACCTGACCAAGCCGATCTCGTTCGACGCCGCGGTCGGGATCTGGGTGCTGTCGATCGCGGCGCTCCTGCCGTACGCGGACTTCGGGCGTCGCGGCCGGAGCGTGTGGCGGGCGGCCTTCGCCGCGGCCATGGTCTACTTCTACCTGGGCGAGACCTGGCCCGCCTTCCGCGGGCACGACCCGCGGTTCTTCGCCGACGACTTCGGAATGCTGGACCGGCGGATCGCGACCTTCTTCGGCGTCGACGCGGGGGTCGTGATCCTCCTTTTCCTGATCCTGGCGTCCCGCTGGTTCACCCGCCGCGCGCGGGAACGCGCGCCGGAGCTGGTAGTGGGCGCGCGCTGGGCCGCGCCCTCGACTGTGGTGGCGCTCGCGGTGGGAGGCTGGATGATCGCGATGGAGGGCCGCGTGGTGGGCGAGGGCGGGAGCGCGCTCTGGCCGCACGCGATCGGGTTCCACGCGCTCCAGGCGGTGCCGCTGGTGGGATGGCTGGCCGGACGGTGCGGGAGCGGCACGGGACCCGTGCACGTCGCGGGAGCGCTCTGGCTGTCGGCGGTCGCGCTCGCGCTGGCCCAGGCCGCGGCGGGGATCCCGCCGCTCGCGCCCTCGGCCGCCGGGGCCGGCGCTCTGGCGTCGCTCGCCGGCTGGACGGGTGTGGCCATCTACCTGGCCGGCCGGCGCCCCGCGAGCGAGGCGCCGGCGCCGGCCGCTGGAATCAGGCCACCAGGATGATGACGAGGACGAGGAGCAGGATGATGATCAGCGTGGTCGCCGTGATGGAGATCCGGTCCTGCGACTCCCCCATGTGGCGATCGAGGAGCTGCGCCTGGCGCGTGGCCCGGTCGAGCCGCGCCCCCTCCAGGGCGTCGACCCCCTCCAGCGCGCGGTCCACGTCCACGCCCGCCACGCGGGCCGCCGTCCGGACTTCATCGCGGCCGAGGACACCCTTCACGTACGCGCGGTTCGCCGCAGCCGGGTCGATCTCCGCCTGGGGCTCCTCCGGCAGCAGCTCCGCCTCCTGGGCGAGCCCGGCAGTCGCGCCGCCCGCCACCACCAGCAACGCCAAGACGATTCCCCTTCGAACAGCATCCATCCGCACACCTCCCAGGTTGTGTGACCGCGGCACGATCGGCAGTCTATCGGTGAGACCGCGGACCGGCAAGCGTATCAGCGGCGGGCCATTCGCAGGACGATCTCGTACTCGCGGCGCGTCACCGGCTGGACGGAGAGCCGGGCACCGCGCTTCAGCACCATCATGTCGGCGAGGCCCGGCTCCGTCTTCATCGCCTCGCGAGTGACCGGCGCGTCGAACGTCTCCACGTGCCGCACGTCGACACACCACCAGCGGGGATTTTCCCGGGAAGTCTTCGTCTCATGGTACGGACTCTTCGGATCGAACTGGGTGGAGTCCGGGTGCGCCTCGCTCGCCACTTCGGCCAGGCCGTAGACGCCGAGAGGGTCGGTGTTCGAGTGGTAGTAGAGGACGCCGTCGCCGACCGCCATGCGGTCGCGCATCAGGTTCCGCGCCTTGTAGTTCCGGACCCCGCCCCACTCGGTGGCGCGGTCCCGCTCGAGGTCCGAGATCGAGTAAACGTCGGGTTCGGACTTGATCAGCCAGAAGTTCTGCGCCATGATGCCATCCCGTGAAAGCGTTGCCGGCCCAGTTTGCGTACATCCTCCACCAGCCTAGCCAGCGGCGCAACCTCCGCTCGCTCGGGATGTACTTCGCGTTCCTCGCCATCGTGATCGCGGTCTACACCGTCACGTTCCACTGGATCATGTGGTCCGTGGAGGGGCAGCGGCACTCGTGGGTCACCGGGCTCTACTGGACGCTGACGGTGATGAGCACGCTGGGCTTCGGGGACATCACGTTCCAGAGCGACGTGGGGCGGCTGTTCACGGTCCTGGTTCTATTGTCGGGCATGATCCTGCTCCTCATCGTGCTGCCCTTCGCGTTCATCAGCTTCTTCTACGCGCCGTGGCTGGAAGCCCGGTTGCGGACCCGCGCTCCCCGCGAGCTGCCGTCGGATACGGCGGACCACGTGCTCCTCTGCGGCTACGACTCGGTGGCCAAGGGACTGGGAGGTCGGCTGGCGGTGCGGGGAGTGTCATGGTTCGTGGTGGAGCCCGATCCGGACCGGGCCAACGAGCTCTATGCCGAGGGGATCCCCGTGGCCACCGGGCCGCTGTCGAGCCCGGCGACCTGGCGGGCCATGCGCGTCGAGCGGGCCCGGCTGGTGGTGGCCAACCGCGACGACCGGACGGACAGCGCGATCGCGCTGGCGATCCGCGATGCATCCGCGGATACCGAGGTCGTGGCGATCGCCGAGGACCCGGATGCAGTCGACGTGCTGGAGCTCAGCGGGTGCGACCACGTGCTCGACCTGAAGCGCCAGCTCGGGGAGCACCTGGCCGCGCGGGTGGACGCGGGGGTGTCGGGGGCGCACGTGGTGGGGTCGTTCCGCGACCAGCGGATAGCCGAGTTCACGGTCCACGGGACGCCGCTGGCGGGGCGCACGATCCGGGACCTGGCGTTGCGCGAGATCACGGGTCTCAACGTGGTCGGGGTGTGGAAGCGCGGCCGGCTGGAGCCGGCCCGTCCGGACACCGTGCTCGACGACTACAGCGTGCCGGTGGTGGTGGGGACCGTGTCCCAGATCACCGATCTGGAGAGCCTGCTGGTGATCCATCGGGCCAACTTCAACCCGGTGGTGGTGATCGGCGGGGGCCGTGTGGGGCGGGCCGCCGCGCGGGCGCTCACGGTGCGGAACATTCCGGTCCACGTGATCGAGCGGGACCCGTCGCTGGAGAGCCGGATCGCACCCCTCAGCGACCGGCTGATCGTGGGGGACGCGGCGGACCGCGAAGTGCTGCACGAGGCCGGTCTCGAGGAAGCGCCCTCGGTCGTTCTTACCACCAACGACGACGCCACCAACATGTTCCTCACCCTCTACTGCCGGAAGATCCAGCCGGACCTCCGGATCGTCAGCCGGATCACGGAGGAGCGGAACGTCGAAGCGGTGTACCGCGCCGGAGCGGACTTCGTGCTCAGCTACGCCACGCTGGGGGTGCGGTCGATCTTCGCCATCCTGGAGCGGCGGGAGCTCGTCGTCATCGGGGAGGGCACGGACCTGTTCCGGATTCCCGTATCGGAGCGACTCGACGGGCAGACGCTGGCCGAGTCGGACATCGGCGCCCGGACCGGTCTCAACGTGGTGGCCATCGAGTCGGACGGCGACGCGGTCACCAACCCCGGCCCGGACGCCGTGCTGGAGCGGGGAAGCGAGCTGCTGGTGATCGGGACGCTGGAGGGACGCCAACGGTTCATGGAGGAGTACGAAGCATGAGCGACGACCCGCGGGAGCTCCTGGCGCGCGACCTGGACCCGAAGGAGTACGACGAGATCCGCGAGCTGTGGAAGGCGCACTCGAAGGCCGAGGACGGCCGCGACATCGGCGGACTCCTCGGGACCCTGACCGGAGACTGCGTCTACGAGCTGGTCCCCACGGGCCACCGCTGGGAGGGTCACCCGGGCGCGACGGCCTTCTACACCGCGCTCCTGGGCGCCTTTCCAGACGTCGAGTTCCGCCTGCGGAGCATCGTGATCGGCCCGCAGGGCGTATGCGAGGAGGCCCGGCTCACCGGCACGCACGCCAACGATTGGCTGGACTTCCCCGCCACCGGCCGGAAGGTCGATTTCGACGTGGTGATCTTCTTTCCGTGGGACCGGGACGCGCGGCTCTTCCGCGGCGAGCGGGTCCTCTTCGACGCCCGCGCCGCGGGACTGGACTAGTCGCCGGAGTTGCTGCGCCGGGCCGAGCGCTCGAACACGACGATCTGGCCGTCGTCGGGATCCCAGGACGTGCCGGTCGGGTGCATGCCCGCGCTCTCGGCCACCCGCATGGAGGAGTCGTTGCCCACCCGGACGGCCGCCCGCACGTAGCGCACGCCCGGCTGGGATAGGGTCCAGGCCATGAGCCCCTCGACCGCTTCCTCCGTGTAGTCGTACCCCTTCTGGCACGGGTAGACCGAGAAGGAGATCACCGCGCCCCCGTCGGGATCGGAATCGCCGCCGGCCAGGGTGACCAGGCCGATGGGCTCGCGCGTGCGGCGCAGGACGACCATCCAGGCCCAAAAGCCACCGTCCACGCTGGCCTCACCGAGGCGATCGTGCACATGAACGAGGTCGTCGAGGTCGAGCGGCGGGTCCACGGCGTCGCCGGCGAAGCGGACGCCGAGCATCCGCTCAAGCTCGGCGGCGTCGCCGAGGATCCAGGCGTCCATCGCCTCCGCCGTCATGGCGCGGAGCGAGAGCCGGTAGGTCTCGATCGGTTCGGGGAACACACAGGCAGTGGTGGCATCCATGGACTGGACGATAGACCCCCGCCCACGTTCCGGTAATCCGATATCTTACGTTGCAGGGCGCGACTCTAGACAGAGTCAAAGAAGGCCGATCTGGTCTCCCGCGGGCGGGCGGCGAAACGCGGCGGTCGAAAGCCGCACGGCCTGTCGGTTGAGCCCGGTCCGGCGGCACGCCACGTCGAACATCGACCGCACCTGCTCGGCATAGGGACCGTCCCCCCGCATACGGGAGCCGAACCGCGGGTCGTTGAGCCCGCCGCCGCGGAGCGAGCGCAGCCGGTTCAGCACCTTGTCCTTGCGGTCCGGGAAGTGGCGGGCGAGCCAGTCCTCGAAGATCTCCTTCACGCCGTGCGGCAGCCGCAGCATGATCCACCCGGCCCGCACGGCGCCGGCCTGGGCCGCGGCCTCGAGGATGGCAGGGAGCTCGTGGTCGGTGAGGCCGGGCACCACCGGCGCCACCATGACCCCGGTCGGGATCCCCGCCTCGGAAAGCTTCCGGATCGCCTCCAGCCGCCGCGCCGGCGAGGCCGCCCGCGGCTCCATGGCGCGCTGGATCTCGTTCCTCAGCGAGGTGATCGAGAGGTTCACGATCGCCGCGTTGTGGGCCGCCAGTTCTCCCAGGAGATCCGCGTCCCGCGTCACCAGGTGGCTCTTGGTGACGATGCCGACGGGATTCCGGAACTCGCCCAGCACCTGGAGGCACCCGCGCGTGATCCCGAGCTTCCGCTCGATCGGCTGGTAGGCGTCGGTGACCCCGCTCATCACGATCGTCTTCGGCTCCCACTTCGGCGACGAGAGCGCCTTACGGAGCAGAGCGGGCGCGTCCTCCTTTACAAATATCTTTGTTTCGAAGTCGAGGCCAGCGGAGAGGCCGAAGTACTCGTGGGTGGGGCGGGCGTAGCAAAAATTGCACCCATGGGTGCACCCCCGGTACGGGTTCACGCTCGCCTCGAATCCCACGTCGGGGCTGTCGTTGGTGGCGATGATGGAGCGGGAGGCGTCCTTGAAGTACTGCGTGTCGGGCGGGGGCGACTCCTCGTCGATCCACTCGTCGGCCACGACCTCGATCGGGACGAACCGGTTGGGCGGGTTGTGGGCGGCGCCGCGGCCGCGAAGCGTGGTGCGCGGGGGCTCCACGGAGCCCCCTAGAAGAGCGCGAGCTGGGGCCCCCGCCGCTCGCTCGCGCCCGGCGCCGCGGCCCGATCGCCGGTCAGGCCGTGGGCGCGCGAGAGCCGCCGGACCAGGTCGGCGAGCCCGGCGCGGTAGGCCTCGGGCGAGACGGGGCTCCGCTCGTGGCGCGCGCGGGCGCGGTCGACCAGGTCGGGGAGCTCGATCGCCAGGTACGGAAAGAGCGCGGCCTGGACGGACGGGAGCAGCACCAGCGCGTTGGCCGCCAGCCACTCCGCGCCCGCTCCCGCCGCCGCGGCCGCCAGCCGGTCCATCGCCCCCGCGTCGTCGCCGATCGAGGGGAGGACCGGCGCCGCCAGTATGCCCACCGGCACGCCGGCCCCGGCCAGCTCGCTCAGCGCCTTGAGCCTCAGGTCCGGCCGCGGCGCGTCGGGCTCGAGCGCGCGGGCCAGCCGCCGGTCGAGCGTCGGCACGGCCACGTTCACGGCCAGCCGGTGGCGGTCGGCGAGCCGGGCCAGGAGGTCCCGGTCGCGCGCGACGAGGGTCGACTTGGTGGTGATCGTCACGTCGAGGCCCTCGAGGTCGAGGAGACCCTCGATCACGCGGCGGGTCCGGCCGAACTCGGCCTCGTCGGGAAGGTAGGGGTCGGTGGCGAAGCCGATCGCCACCGGCTCGTCGGGCGGGACGTCGTGGAGCTCCCGCGCGAGGTCCCTCAGGGACTCGGTTCCCGGATCCTCGACCGCGCCCGCGAACGGTCCCGCGTGCTCGTGCACGTGCAACGTCCAGGACCCGACCTCGCGGGCCGGCCAGGGGTCCACCGTCCAGCGGAAACGGGTCCGCGGAACGTCCCGCCGCTGGAGCAGGGCGTGCCGGCGGGCCGGGGTGGGCGTGGCGCGAAGAGGGGCTCGGGCGGTGGTGACCATGGCCCATTTTCGGCTTTTATTCGGGCGCTGTCAAGGGGGAGCCTCTCCCCTCCCGTCTCAGACCAGAATGATGATGATCGCCACCAGGACCAGAACGATGATGATCGTGGTCGCGGAGAACGAGATCCGGTCCTGGGCCTCCAGGTGCCGTTCGAGCGACCGCGCCTGGCGTTCGGCCCGCTCCAGACGCTCGCCCTCCAGCGAGCCGACCGCGGTCGCGGCCGCGTCCAGGTCCAGGTCGGCGATCCGGGCGGCGGAGCGGACGTCGTCGCGCGCGAGCACCTCGAGAACGGCGGCGCGCCGCTCGGCGTCGATGTCGGCCGCCGGATCCTCCGGCATCGTGGACTGCTGGGCGAGGCCGCCGGACGCGGCGAAGGCGAGCGTCATGGCGGAGAGCAAAATGGCGCGAGGAAGGATCATGGGGCACCTCCAGTCGAGAGTTGGGCGGCTCCGGGCCCGATCATAGAAGCGCCGATCCTCCCGGGCAAGACCGGTCTCACCCGGCGCCGGAGCGGACCGTCGCGCGCTGGACGAGGAGGGTGTGGATCTCGCGGTCCTCGGCGTCGCTCGCGGCCTCGCGAAGAGGACGCATCGCTCTCCCCTCCTTCACCGCTACCGGGACGCCGTCCTTGTAGACCACCCGGTTGCCGGGGAGCGCGGCCACGCGCTCGCCGGGGGTCAGGATGCCGACCAGGTTGAGCGGATCGCCCGCGGCGACGGCGACCAGCGCGCCGTCCTTCGGCTTCCGTCGCGCGGCCCGGAGCTCCTCCACCGCCTCGGGGAGCGCGAACTGCTCGCCGGCCATCCCCTCGACGAACCGGCCGCCGCGGATCTCGCCCCGCATCTCCAGCCGCCGGAGCACCCGCAGCGTCTCGCGCCAGGGGGCCAGCGGGGCCTCGCGGGCCATCACCCGCCGCGTCACGACCCCGTAGCGGGCGAGCGCCTGGCGGGCGAACGCCTCGACCCGGGCCTCGCGGTCGGCCTCGGCGGCGAGCCGTCCGTCGCCGGCGGCCGCCCGGTCCGCGGGCGCCGGCGCGTCCGGGGCCCGAAGGAGCGACCAGCGCCCGGCCACGGCGGCGCCGGTGTAGCGGGCCTGCCGCCCCGGCCGGGGGAGCGGCCGCCGCCGGCGCTTCGCCTCCGGGGTCAGGAGAGTCCGGAGCGCCTCGAATCCGTCGGCGGTCACGAGCCCCCACGACACCAGCTCGGCCAGGCCGCGCTCGACCTGCGCCGGCAGGAGCCCGGCGGCCCCGACCAGGTCCTGCACGAACGCGGGACCGCCCACCTCCAGGCGCGCCCGCACCGTCCGCGCTTCGTGGCTCAGGTCCTCCTCCGCGGGCTCCGGCCGCTCCGCCAGCGCCATCCAGTCGGCGAGGTCCTCGCGGTGGAAGAAGGCGATCGGCGTGTTCCGCACGGGTCCCGAGCGGGGGCGCTCCCGGTCCTGGGAGACGGGCGGCCGGAGCCGGCCCCACGCGAGGTGCCCGCCGAGGCAGAGGAGGTCCAGCCACGCCGGGTCGTAGCCGGGGAGCCGCGCCGGCAGGAGGTCCCGCTCCCACGCCACCGCCGGCGCCTCGAACCCCTGGAGCCGCTCGAGCACGGCCAGGAGCCCGCGCGGTCCCTCCGCCGGCGCGGCGGTGCCGAGCCCGTGCCAGCCGAAGAGGAAGCGCATGTAGTCGGCGGGCGCCACCGGCCGGGTCTCGGCGCGGAGGCGCTCGATCGTGTAGCGGTGGATGCGGGCCAGGAGCCGCCGGTGGCACCACTCCAGCTCCTCGACTCCGGGCGTGAACCGGCCGCGGAGGACGGCCCCGGTCGACTCCAGCTCGACCAGCGCGGCGTCCACCCGGCGGGAGTCGAGCCCGAGCTCGCCGGCCACCCTCGCCGCGGTGACCGGGCCGAGGCCCTCCAGCCGGCCGGCCAGGATCGCGGCCAGCGCCTCGGCGGCGTCCCACTCGCGGGCGGCGTCGGCCTCCGGCGCGGCGATCGCCGGATCCAGCCGGACCGACCCGTACGCGGCCTCCACTTCCGGAAGCCGCTCGGCGGCCACCCACAGGCGCACACCGTCCGCCACCCGCGCGCGAGCCACCCGGCCGGCCTCCGCCAGCGCCGCCAGGCGCTCCGCCCACGGGGCCGCCTCGGCGTCCGTCACGAGCCCCAGCCAGGCGAGGGCGTCGTGCACCTCGTCGGCGTCCTCCGGCTCGGGCCAGGCCTCCTCGCGGACGCGCTCGATCGCGGCGGCGTCCAGCGTCCCCAGGTCGTCGGCGGTCCGGAAGTCGAGCCCGCGGCGGGTCTTCACCGCCAGCGTCCGCCGCTCCTCGGCCGGTGCGTCATCCAGGAACGCCCACGGCCGCGCGTGGATCACCTCGTGGCACATGGGAGACGGCTCGGGCACGTCGCGCGCGACCAGCTCCAGCTCGCCCGCCTCGATCCGCGCGAGCACCGCCTCCAGCGCGTCCACGTCCATCGCCTCGACGAGGCAGTCCTCCACCGTCTGCCGGACGATCGGATGCTCCCACGGCACCTGGACGTCGCCGACGATGTGCTCGAAGCACTGCGCCGCCTGTGGGAACGCGGCCACCAGCAGGTCGTCCGACCGCATCCGGAGGAGCTGGGCCGGCACCTTGCGGCCGTTTCCCCACCGGAGCACACCGAGCGAGCGCTCGGCGTTCCAGCGCCAGCGGGTCTGGAACATCGGCGCGGCCAGGAGCGCCTGGATCAGGAGCTCGCGCGCGCTCGCAGTCTTGAGATAGTGGAACACGTCGATCAGCGGGAACGAGTGCTGGGGGCCCAGCGACAGCACGATCGCGTCCTCGTTGGCCGCCGCCTGGAGCTCGAAGTCGAACGAGCGGCAGAACCGCTTCCGGAGCGCCAGCCCCCACGCCCGGTTCACGCGCCCGCCGAACGGCGCGTGGAGCACGAGCTGCATGCCGCCCGCCTCGTCGAAGAACCGTTCCAGCACCAGCCGCCGCTGGGTCGGGACGACCCCGAGGACCCGCACCGTGGCGTCGACGTACTCGGCGAGCTGGACCGCGGCCTCGGGCGGGAGCCCGGGGATCTCCGCCTCCAGCCGCGCGGCCGCCCCGTCCACGCCGCCCTCGGCCACCCACCCGGCCACATCCTCCCGGAGCCGGGAGACCTCCTCCGAGAGCTCCGCCGTCCGCGCCGGCGCCTCGCCCAGCCAGAACGGGATCGTCGGCGACTCGCCATGGGCGTCGGTCACGCGGACCCGGCCCGTCTCGATCTTGTGGATCCGCCACGAGGCGTTCCCGAGCTGGAACACGTCGCCCGGGAGCGACTCGATCGCGAAGTCCTCGTTGATCGATCCGACGAACGTCCCCTCTGGATCCAGGATCACGTCGAAGTCGCTGACGTCGGGGATCGCGCCACCGGAGGTGACGGCGGCCAGCCGCGCGCCGCGGCGGCCGCGGATCACGCCGTTCACGCCGTCGAAGTGGATCCGCGCCGCGCGCCGGCCGCGGGCGGTGGCGTAGCCGTCGGCCAGCATGCGGACGACCGCGTCGAAGTCCTCCCGCGGGAGATCGCGGTACGGCCACGCGCCCACGAGGAGCGCGAACAGCTCGCCCGCCTCCCAGTCGCGGGTCGCCGCCGCGGCCACGATCTGCTGGGCCAAGAGATCCAGCGGCGCGACCGGCAGGACCAGCCGGTCCAGCCGCCCGGCGTGCGCCGCGCGGACGAGCGCCGCGGTCTCGACCAGCTCGTCGCGGGTCAGGGCAAAGATCCGGCCCCGCGCGGCCGTCCCCATCACGCGGCCCGAGCGGCCGACCCGCTGGAGGAAGGCGCCGATCTGCCTGGGGCTCCCGATCTGGATCACCAGGTCCACCGTGCCCACGTCGATCCCCAGCTCGAGCGACGCCGTGGCGACGATCGCGCGGAGCGAGCCCGCCTTCAGCCGCCGCTCGGCGTCCAGCCGCCGCTCGCGCGAGAGCGAGCCGTGGTGCGACGTGACCCGCTCCTCGCCGAGGCGCTCGGCCAGATGGCGCGAGACCCGCTCCGCCAGCCGGCGCGTGTTCACGAAGACGATGGTGGTCCGGTTCTCGAGGACGAGCGTGGCGATCCGGTCGTACACCTCGGTCCACGCCTCGCCCGACAGGAGCGCCTCGAGCGGCGAGCCGGGCACCTCGATCGCCAGCTCCATCCGGCGGGCATGGCCCTCGTCGATCACGGCGCAGTCGGCGACCCCTCCGGCGCGGGCTCCGTCGCCGGGCCCGGCCGCGGCGACCCGGGTCGCGCCGACCAGGAAGCGCGCCACGTCGGCGATCGGCTCGACCGTCGCCGAGAGCCCGATCCTCAGCGGCGCCCGTCCCGCGGGCGCCCGGCCGTCGGTCGGTTCGACGTACTGCCGCTTGCCGGCCGTCCGCCAGACGTCGCCCTCGACTCCATGTGTGGTCAGATGGTCCAGCCGCTCCAGCGTGAGCGCCAGGTGGGAGCCGCGCTTGTCGTCGTAGACGGCGTGGATCTCGTCGACGATCACGGTGCGGACCGTCTGCAGCATCTCCCGCCCGCGCCGCGTGGTGAGGAGGATGTAGAGCGACTCCGGCGTCGTCACGCAGAGGTGCGGCGGCCGGTCGAGGTGCTTCTGCCGCTCGGCGGCCGGCGTGTCGCCGGTCCGGACCGCGGTCCGGATCCCGACCTCGGGGAGCCCCATCTCCGCCAGCTCGGCGCGGATCCCCTCCAGCGGGAACGCGAGGTTCCGCTCGATGTCGTTCCCGAGGGCCTTGAGCGGCGAGATGTAGACGACCCGGGTCTCGTCGGGGAGCGCCCCGCCGGACGCCAGGGCGTCGCGCACCAGCTCGTCGATGGCCGAGAGGAACGCGGCCAGCGTCTTCCCCGAGCCGGTCGGCGCCGAGATCAGCGTGTGGCGGCCCGAGCGGATCGCCGGCCAGCCCCGCGTCTGGGGGGCCGAGGGGCCGGCGGGGAAGGCGCGCTCGAACCAGCGGCGGACGGCGGGATGGAACGAGGAGAGCGGCATCGGGCGCCTCAATCTAACCGGCCGCGGAGCGGGGCGCCGGGGACGCGGGGACTACCCCCGGAGCTCGTAGGGCAGGAAGGGGTGATGCCGGCGGATCGCGCGGTCGAGCGTGACGAAGGGCACCCGCCGGGTCGCACTGTGGGCCACCAGCAGGCGGTCGAACGGGTCCCGGGTCCACGAGAGGCCGAGGGCGTGGCGGATCAACGGGTAGAGGGGGACCTCGTCGATCAGGAACCGCGGATCGGACTCGAGCGCCGTCGCGAAGGCGGAGGGGTCCACCTCCACGCGCCCGACCTCGGCCAGATAGGCGATCTCGAGGAGCGCGACGGGAGACACCCCCCAGGGCTCGTAGCGGGCCAGCCAGTCGAACGCCTCGAGATCGGGGGCCCCGAGGGCGATCCCGAGCACGAAGTGCGTGTCCAGGAGCGAATTCAGCCGCGCTCGCGGGGGGCGAGGTCCTCTCCGGGTCCGGTCCATTCCCAGCCCCAGGAGGCCATCTCGGCGATGCGGGGGGTGCGCCCCGCGACCGGACCGTACGCGGGCAGCTCGGCCGGGTCCGCCT
>DATLFF010000454.1:0-3921 GCA_035524915.1 Gemmatimonadota bacterium
TCGAGCGCGGCCTCCACCGCGCCCGCCGCGCCCGAGAGCCCGCCGCGGACGACGTCGGCCGTGACCGCCACCGTCCGCCGCTGGTCCTCCCGCGGGATCGCCGCCGGTGCCTCTGCACGGCGCGCCTCCACCAGGAGCGAGAGCGGCACGCCGTCCACCCGGCCCTCCAGGAGCCGGTCCAGGTCCCGTCGAACCGCGTCCTCCGGCCGGACGACCACCGGCACCTTCCGGTCGACGTCCGAGAGCTCCGTGGCCGTCCGGCCGCGGGTCCGATCGACCAGCTCGCGGGCCACGCGGGCGGGGTCCAACCCGTAGCGGGCGATCGCTTCCCGGTCGAGGGAGATCCGGAACTCGGGCTGGCCGGCCTCCACGTTGGAGCGGACGTCGGCCAGGCGATCGAGCTCCGAGAGGCGGACCGCCACGCGGGCGGCCACGGCGCGGAGGGTGTCCAGGTCCGCCCCCTGGATCCCGACCGCCAGGTCGGCCCCCTCACCGCCCAGGACCGCGCCCAGGTCGCTCGAGCGTCCGGTCTCGACCGCGAGCCCGCCCGGCGGGAGCGCCGCGAACGCCCGCCGCAGTTCCGCCGCCACCTCCTCCGCTCCCGACCCGCGGGACGCGAGCCGCACGTCCACGACCGCCGCGCTCCGGCCGCGCGTCCCGGCCTCGGCCACCTCGACCGCCGAGGCCCGCCCGACCCGCGTCAAGACCGCGGCCACGTCGGGGCGCCCCCGGAGCCAGCTGTCCAACTCGAGCGCGGCGGCCTCCGTCCGCTCGAACGGCGTCCCGGGCGGCAGGTCGAGCCGCACGGTAAAGGCCCGCGGGTCGACCTCGGGGAGGAGGTTCCGGGGGAGGAGAAGCGCCACGACCAGGGCCAGGCCGAGCGCGGCAGCAGTCCCGGCCACGACCCTGCCGGGCCGGTCGAGCGCGCTTGTCAGCGTGCGTTCGTAGGCAGCGGCCAGCCGGGCGAACCCACGGTCGAATGCGGCCAGCCCCGGCGCGGAGACCCGCCGGACCCGCTCCGCCAGCGGTCGGACGGCGGTAGCCCGCCACCCCCCGAACCGCCCGGGAGTCCGGCCGCTCCCGAACCGCGCCGCCAGCGCCGGCAGCACGGTGAGCGCCACCCCCAGGGACGCCAGGAGCGAGAAGGCGACCGCCAGGGCGAGGTCCCGGAAGAGCTCCCCGGCGAGGCCCTCCACATAGACCAGCGGCCCGAACACCGCGATCGTCGTAAGGGTCGAGGCGGTGATCGCGCCCTGGACCTCGCGCGCGCCGACCGCCGCCGCCTCGGCGGGCGCGAGCCCCCGCTCCCGATGCCGGAACACGTTCTCCAGCACCACGATCGAGTTGTCGACCAGCATCCCCACGCCGAGCGCGAGCCCACCCAGGCTCATCACGTTCAGCGACACGCCCGCCAGGTGGAGCAGCGCGAACGCCGCCACCACCGACACCGGGATCGCCACGGCGATCGCGGCCGGCCAGCGGGGGTCCCGCAGGAAGGGGAAGAGGACCAGGAACGCCAGGAGGCCGCCCACGAGGAGCGCCGCCAGGACTCCCCGGAGCGCGGCCGTCACAAACGAGCCCTGCTCGGTCACGACCGGGAGCTCGACACCGCCGTACTGGGCCTCGAGCGCCGCCAGCGTGGCGCGCGCCTCGTCCACTGCGGCGACCGTGTTCGCGTCCGCCTCCTTGTAGACCAGGAGTCCCACGGCCGGCCGCCCGCCGTACCAGGCCGAGGCCTCGCGCTCGGCCACCGTGTCGGCCACCACCGCCACGTCGGAGAGGAGCACCGTGCCGCCGCCCTGGGCGCGCGCCACGACCACGCCCGCGATCTCGTCGGCCGAGGCCAGCTCGCCGAGCGCCCGGAGGGCGTAGCGGTACTCGCCCCGGCGGATCGTCCCGCCCGGGGCCGAGGCGTTGGCCCGGTCGAGCGCGCTGGCCACGTCCTCGATCGAGAGGTTCCGGCTCTCGAGCGCTGCCGGGTCGACCTCGACCACGATCTCGCGCGGCGCACCGCCCACCACCTCGACCCGGCCGACGCCGTCGAGCTGCTCCAGGCGCCGGCGGACGACCGTCTCGGCGACGGCGTGAAGGTCGGCCGGTCCCGCCGCCTCGCGGCCCGGGGCCGAGGGTCCCCCCACCGGCTCCGCCAGTGCGGCCGTGGCCACCAGGATCGGCCGCGCCCCCGGATCCACCCGCAGGATCGCCGGCCGCCTTGCGGCCTGCGGGAGCTGCCCGGCCACCGCGTCCAGCCGCTCGCGGACGTGGAGCTGGGCGAACTCCATGTCGGTGCCCCAGGGGAACTCGAGCGTCACCACCGACTGGCCCACGCGCGAGACGCTCTCGACCCGGCGGACCCCGGGGACCGAGGAGAGCGTCTCCTCGATCGGCTCGGTCACGAACCGCTCCACCTCGACCGGCCCCACCTCGGCCGCGGTTGTCCAGACGACCAGCCGCGGGAACGCCACGTCCGGGAGGAGCGCGACCGGCATGCGGGAGAGGGAGACGGCGCCCAGGAGCACTGCCGCGCAGGTCGCCATCGCGACCGCCACCGGCCGGCGGACGGCGAGGCCGGGGAGGCCTCCGCCGGAGCTCAGAGTCCGGCCTCCGTCGTGCTCAGGGGACGTCGGGGAGCGCCACGGCGCGGCCGGCGGCCCGCTCCAGCTCGACCAGCGCCCGGTACCAGCCGTAGTGCCGCAGGACGCGCGCGCGCTCGGCCTCCGTGGCCTGGTCCAGCACCTCCTGGAGCCGGACGAAGTCGATCGCCCCGATCCGGTGCCGCTCGCGCGCCATCTCCGCGCGCTCCCGCGCCATCTCCACCGTGGTCCGCTCGAGCTCGAGCTGGCGCCAGGCGTTCCGCAGGTCAAGGAAGCGGCGCCGGACCTCCGCCTCCGCGTCGAGCAGCGCCGCCTCGAGCCGCTCCTCGGCCGCGTTCACGGCGGCCGTAGCCCGCGCCCGCCCGGCCTGCCGGGCGAAGCCATCGAACACCGGCAGGGACAAGGTCAGCCGGAAGTTCCAGGAGGAGTTCCGTGGGTCCAGGTGGAAGAACTCCTGCTCGGATCCGCCGAACTCGCTCCGGCCCCAGCCGGCCGAGCCGTGGACCGTCGGCAGATACGCCAGCCATCCCTCCGCGTCCGCCTCGGCCCGGGCGGCGCGGAACTCGGCCGTGGCGCGCGCCAGCTCGGGGTGGGCCTCGAGCGCCGCGGCGACCAGCGCGTCCAGGTCCAGCGAGTCGGGGTCGAACGGCTCGAGGGGCGCCGCGAGGGCCGACTCGATCGCCCCGCCGGTGCCCATCGAGCGGCCCAGGTCGATCCCGGCCTTCTCCGCCTCCTCGACCGCGGCCGAGACCCCGGCCTCCTGCCGGCTCGCCTCGATCCGCACGCCCAGGAGGTCGATCGCGTCCGCCGCCGCCACCCGGAAGAGGCCCTCCGTCCGCTCGACGTCCGCCCGCCGCGCCTCGAGGAGCGCCCGCTCCAGCCCCAGCGCCTCGCGCGACTCCATGAGCGCGAAGTAGGCCGTGGCGACGGCCGCCCGGACGTCGATCCAAGCCCTCCGGGTGGCGGCGTCCGCCGCTCTCCGTCGCTCCGTCGCGGCGCGCACGCCGCTCCACGACTCCCCGCCGTCGAAGAGCGTCACGCCTAAGCCGAGCGACTGGGTCGCCCCGCGAGTGGTGGACTCGACCGCCACCTCGCGCGCGGTCGGATCCCCGAAGACGTCCGTCGCCGTGAAGCTCCGGCTGTGCGCGGTGGACCAGGAGATCGAGGCGTCGACCGAGGGGAGGAGCGCGCCAAGGCGCTGGAGCCGGTCGGCGGCGGCGGTGGCGAGCGCGGCATGGCTCTCGGCCAGGGCGGGGCTCTCGCGGCGGGCGACGACTAGGGCGTCGGTCAGCGAGAGCGCGCCCGCGGGCGGCTCCTGGGCCGCGCC
>DATLFF010000455.1:0-5329 GCA_035524915.1 Gemmatimonadota bacterium
CCGCCGCCAGGAACGAGCCCAGCCCGGCGGCGGAGTTCACCAGGATGAATACGGCCGAGACCGCCGCCGTCTCCTTCGCGCCGGCCCATCCTGCGGCCAGGAGGAGCGGCGAGAGGAAGATCCCGCCGCCCACGCCGGTCAGGCCGGCGAGCAACCCGAGCAGGGCCCCGACTGCGAGCGCGACCGGAATGGCGGGGGCCCGCGTGCCCGGCTCGGATGCCCGGCCCGCGGTCCGGAAGAGGTGCCACGCGGCGTAGAGGAGGACGACGCCGACCACGCGCTTGTAGATCGGGTCGGGGAGCGCGAGCGCGCCGCCCAGCGCGGCGGCCGGGATCGAGGCGACGGCGAACGGCCAGAAGAGCCGCCACGAGAACCACCCCGCGCGGCCGAACTCCCACGCCGCCAGCCCCGCCACGAACAGGTTGAGCGTCAGCGCCGCCGGCCGCATCGTCGCCGGGGCCAGTCCCGCGAGCGCCATGATCGCCAGGTAGCCGGACGCGCCGCCGTGGCCGACGCTGGAGTAGAGCGCCGCCACCGCGAGCACGCCGGCGGCGAGGAGGAGGAGCTCGGTCACGCCGGGCTCAGGCGTGGGCCGGCGCGCCCTTCAGCTGGCGGACCATCTCCTCCACCACCTCGCGGGCGTCGCCGAAGACCATCATCGTGTTCTCGCGGTTGTAGAGCGGGTTGTCGATCCCCGAGAAGCCCGGCCGCATGGAGCGCTTGACCACGATCACGGTACGGGCGCGGAAGACCTCCAGGATCGGCATGCCGTAGATGGGCGAGCCCGGCTTGTCGAGGGCATCCGGGTTCACGATGTCGTTCGCTCCGAGGACCAGCACGACATCGGTCTCGGGGAGGTCGGGGTTGATCTCGTCCATCTCGAGGACGATCTCGTAGGGCACGTCCGCCTCGGCCAGGAGCACGTTCATGTGGCCCGGGAGCCGGCCGGCCACGGGGTGGATGGCGAACCGCACGCGGACCCCCTCGGCCTCCAGCCGCTGGACCAGCTGCCAGGTGGGATGCTGGGCCTGGGCCACCGCGAGCCCGTAGCCCGGCACCACGACCACGTTGCGCGCGCCGCGCATCAGCTCGACCGCGGTCTCCACGTCGCCCACGTTCACGCCCCGCGCGATCGCCTCGGCCGCCGCCGAGCCGGGGGCCGCCGCGGCGTCTCCGTCGCCGTCGCCGAACCCGCCCATCAGGACGGAGCCGATCGAGCGGTTCATGCCGCGGCTCATGATGATCGAGAGGATCGCGCCGCTCGCGCCGACCAGCGCCCCGGTGATGATCAGGAGATCGTTGCCGAGCACGAAGCCGGTCGCCGCGGCGGCCCAGCCGGACGCCGAGTTCAGGACCGAGACGATGACCGGCATGTCGGCCCCGCCGATCGCCAGGATCACGTGCGCGCCGAGGAGACCCGCCACGATCCCCCCGAGGTAGAGCGGCAGCGCCGAGGGGGCGGCCACGAACCAGACGCAGAGCGCGACCAGCGCCAGGATCATCGTCAGGTTGAGCGCGTGCCGCCCCGGAAGGAGGAGCGGCTTTCCACTCAGGGTGCCCTTGAGCTTGAGGAACGCGACCACCGAGCCGGTGAAGGTCGGGGCGCCGATGGCGACGCCGAGGAAGATCTCGACCTGCGCGACCGCCCCCGCGTGGATCCCGTGGTGCCAGGCGGAGAGCCCCACCAGCGTGGCGGCCGCGCCGACGAACGAGTGCAGAAGCGCCACCATCTCGGGCATCGCGGTCATGGGGACCCGGGTCGCCAGGAGCGCTCCGAGCGCCCCTCCGGCCAGGCCCGCCGCGGCCAGCCGGAGCCAGGCGTCGAGGCCCGGGGTGGCCAGCGTCGCCGCGATCGCGATCGCCATACCGGCGACGCCGTAGAGGTTGCCGCGCCGCGCCGTGGCGGGAGAGGAGAGCCCCTTGAGCGACAGGATGAAGCAGACCGCCGCGACGATGTAGGCCAGCTGGATCATCGCGCCCTCACCGCCGGCGGAAGAGCTTCAGCATGCGGTGGGTGACCCAGAAGCCGCCCACCACGTTGATCGCCGCGAGGAAAACGGCGGCCAGGCCCAGCCCGGCGCCCAGGTCCAGCCCGCTGAAGCCCGCCGCCAGGATGGCCCCGATCAGGATGATCCCGCTGATCGCGTTGGTGACCGACATGAGAGGCGTGTGGAGCGCCGGCGTCACCTTCCACACCACCTGCCAGCCCACGAAGCAGGCCAGCACGAACACCGTGAAGTGGGCCGCGAAGCCCTCCATCAGGCCTCCTCGCCGGAGTCGCCCGCCGGCACCGAAACCGGCGGCCCGGCCGCTTCCTCGCGGCGGTCGCGGCCCGCGTGGATCACGGTGGTCGCCCAGCCGACCTCGTCGTCGAGGTCCACGGCGAACCCGTCGTCCCCCCAGAACTCGGAGACCAGGTTCAGCACGTTCCGCGCGTAGAGCTGGCTGGCGTGGATCGGCAGCCGGCCGGGCAGGTTGGCGTAGCCGAGGATCGTCACGCCCCCCTCGACCACCGCCTCGCCGAGCCGCGAGAGCGCGCAGTTGCCGCCCTGCTCGACCGCCAGGTCCACGATCACGGAGCCCCGCCGCATGGCGCCGACCATCTCCTCCGTCAGCAGCACCGGCGCCTCGTGGCCGCGGATCAGCGCCGCCGAGACCACGATGTCGACCTCGGCCAGGTGACCGGCCAGGAGCTCCCGCTCCATCCGCAGGAATTCCTCCGACTGCGCGGCGGCGTAGCCACCGGCGGTCTCCTCGGCCTCTAGCTCGAGCTCCACGAACCGCGCCCCCAGCGATTCCACCTGATCGCGGACCGCCGGCCGCGGGTCGAACGCCCGCACGACCGCGCCGAGGCGCCGGGCGGTCGCGATCGCCGAGAGCCCCGCCACTCCGGCGCCGATCACCAGCACCTGCGCCGGGGTCACCGTGCCGGCCGCTGTCATGAGAAGCGGAAAGAACCGGCCGTACGCATTCGCCGCCTCGAGGATCGCCCGGTAGCCGGCGATGTTCGCCATGGACGAGAGGGCGTCCATCTTCTGCGCCCGCGCGATCCGCGGCACCGACTCCATGGCCAGGACCGTGGCTCCCCGCCGGATGAGCGCGTCGACCACGTCGGCGTTCGATTCGGGATAGAGGAAGGACACGAGCGCGGCCCCCTGTCGAAGCCCGCCCGCCTCTTCCGCGGTGGGGGGCTGGACCTTCAGCACCAGATCGGCGTCCCACGACTCGGCCGCCGAGACGAGACCCGCGCCGGCCGCCTCGTAGTCGGCGTCGGTCGCGGCGGCGCCTTCACCCGCCCCGCGCTCGACCGCGACCTCGGCGCCGCGCGCCACGAGCTTCTTCACCGTCTCCGGCGTCGCCGCCACGCGGCGCTCGCCGGGCCGCGTCTCCATGGGGATCCCGATCCGCATCGCTCTCCGAATGGAGGAGGGGGAGAAAAATCGGCCCCAGTATACGGACTTCGCCGCTCCCCCGCCCGTCGGGAGCAGCCCGCGGCGGCCGGTCCGGAGATTCTCGACGTGCCGGCCCGGTTGCGTGGCTTACAGCGGGGGCGAGCGCACCGCCGTAGGATCGGGTCTCCATGTACGATCCAGACCGGGAGGAGGAGTCATGACCCGAAAGACGCCCGAGTTGAAAGCCTTCGAGAAGGCCGCTCCCCCGGGACCACATCGGCGGGAGAAGCTGAGGTCGGGTCGGTCAGCCCGCGAGCCGGGCGTCCAGCTCGATGTCCACGCCGGCCAGCGCCTTCGAGACCGGGCAGTTGTCCTTCGCCCCCTGGGCGATCTGCAGGAACTCGGCCTCGTCGATCCCCGGCGCCGCGACTTCGGTGGAGAGCCGGATCGTCGAGATCCGCGCCCCGCCCTCACCGGCCTGGAGCTCCACGTCCGCGGTCGTGGCGACCCGCTCCGGGGCGTGGCCCGCCTTCTCCAGCGCGCCGGCGAGCGCCATCGAGAAGCAGGCGGCGTGGGCCGCCCCGATCAGCTCCTCGGGGTTCGTCCCCTGGCCCTCCTCGAACCGCGAGCCGAACGAGTACTGCCCTTCCCACACCCCGTCGCCCACGGTCAGCGACCCCGTTCCGCCCTTCAGCCCGCCCTTCCACTCCGCGCTTCCCTTCCGCTTCGCCATGGTCGCCTCCTCGGTTGTCGCCTGGCCGCTTCGTCGAGCGGAAGGCTAGGAGCGGCGCGCGAGACCGGCAAGCCGCTCCGGCGCCCCGCGCGCTACCAGGAGCGCACCAAATTGCCGCAGCCGACCAGCGTCTCGGGATCCTCGTCCTGATGGATCTGGACCGAGTACGGGTCGTCCGGGTCGAGCGGCACGGCGATCGTGGCCGTGGCGCTGGCATCGCCTCGCTGGTTCGGCTTCAGGCTCGGATACTCCTGCGGCGAACCGACCCGCTCCCCGACCTCCCCGCACCGCCCCTGGTGCACGTACCACGGGTGGACGCCGCCGGCCGAGCCGCCGTCCATCGTGACGCTCACCCGGGTCTCCCCGGTCCGCGTGAGCGTACCGATCGCGAACCCGCTGTGCCCATGCCCTCCGACCGCGCGGATGTTGGCCGTCCAGCCCGCGGGGGCCGGGTCCGGGTCCCTCGCCTGACCTCCACCCAGCGCGGCGCATCCGGTCAAGACGAGGACCATCGTCAATGGTATGGACCGCATGATCGCCTCCTTTCCGTATGACCCTTCCCATGGTGCCTCTCGATGATGATGCGTCCCCGCGCCGATCCGGGGAAGCAGATTTCTGACAGAAATCTATTGGAGGCGCCGGGAAGCGGGGATCGCCCCGGCGAGCCGGTCGAGCGCAGCGGGATCGGCGGAATCGAGGTGGAGCCGCACCACCCGCCGGCCCTTCTCGGCCAGGGCCCGGACGTCGCCCAGGGCCTGGGCCCGCTCGAGCGCGCGGAAGCCCAGGGACGAGCCGTCGGCGTCGGCGGCATCCGGGATCGGCACGTCGTCGGGGCTCTCCGAGGTCAGGACCAGGAACCGCCCGCGTCCGGCGTCCCCCTTGTGGAGTTGGCCGGTGGAGTGGAGGTAGCGGGGGCCGAAGGCCGCGGTGGCGGCGACCCCCGTCCGGTTCGCGATCGTCTCCCGCAGGCGCCCGAGCGCGGCGGCGAGCTCGGGGAACGGGGGGAGCCAGGCGAGGACCGCCACGTACGCCGGGGGCCGGGCCCCATCCAGGAGCGCCGCCAGCGCGGCGGGCAGATCGGACGCGGCGAGCTCCGAGTGGATCGCCACATCTCCGTCCCGGGCCGTCGGCGCGTCTTCGGGAACGGCCCCCTCGCGGCGGAAGCGATCGAGCAGCTCCTTCGCCCGCGCCTTGGCCGCCTCCA
>DATLFF010000456.1:0-2032 GCA_035524915.1 Gemmatimonadota bacterium
CGATGTCGGAGTGGCCGAACCAGCGGTAGGTCTTCATCTCGATCAGTGTGGGGCCTTCGCCCTGCTGCGCCCGGCCGAGCGCCTCGCGGGTCGCGTTCCACACCGCCACCACGTCGTTACCGTCCACCGTCACGCCGGGGAAGCCGTACGCCTTCGCGCGGTCGCTCAGATTCTCGAGCGGGGTCGTCAGGTGAAGCGGGAGCGACTCGGCCCACAGGTTGTTCTGGATCACGTACACGATCGGCAGTCGGTGCACGGCGGCGAAATTGCACCCCTCGTGGAAGTCGCCGTGGGCGGTCGCGCCGTCGCCGCCGAAGGCGGCCGCCACGTTGTCCTTCTTGAGCATCCTGTAGCCGTAGGCCGCGCCGGTGGCCGCGATCCAGTTCATCATGATGGAGGTCGACGGCTGCATGATCCCGTAGTCGGGGTGCCAGTAGTGGCACGCCGTGTAGCGGCCCCCGTCCGGCGAATCCACCCGGTTGTAGATCTGGGCGGTCAGGAACTCGAGCGGCACTCCCTTGCCGATCGAGGCGCCGAGGTCGCGGTGGGACGGTCCGACGAAGTCGTCCTGCTTCATCTGGTACGTGAGGACGGCGTCGCACGCCTCCTGGCCGATCTGGGAGTAGAACGTCCCTTCGAAGCGGCCCTGCCGGAAGAGCTTCCGCATCCGCGCGTCGAAGAGGCGCAGCTTCACCAGCCGCTCGTAGAGCTCCAGCTTCCGCTCGTCCGGGCACCCCTCCATCTCGCCGGAGAGGCGGTACTTGTCGGGGAAGTCACGCGCGATGTCCTTGGCCAGCTCCTCGCGCCGCCGCTGCTCGGCCAGGAAGTCGCCCTTGTCCCCCTTGGGCTGGGCGCCTTCGCCGGTCGTCTCGTGCTCGCCCGCCTGCGAATCATCGGCGGCGTCCGCCGCCAGATCGGCCTTTCCGTCGGGCTCGGAGCGGGGCTTCTTCCCCTTCTTCTTCTTCGTGGTCGTGTCCTTCTCGGCCATCGGATCTCTCTCCGGGATCGGGATCAGCCGGCCACGGCGACGACGCCGCCGACGGCCGGGTCGGTATCGGCTCTCTCTCCGGCCGCGCGCCGGCTCGCGAGGAGCTGGCGGTCGGCGCGGTAGCTCGAGCGGACCAGCGGGCCCGCCTCGACGTGGGCGAAGCCCATCGCCTCCCCCAGCCGGGCGTATTCGGCGAACTCGTCGGGGTGGACGAAGCGGGCGACCTCCAGGTGCCAGTCGGAGGGCCGCAGATACTGGCCCAGGGTCAGGATGTCCACCCGCCGCTCGACCAGGTCGCGCATCACCGCGAGCACTTCGTCCGTCTCCTCGCCCAAGCCCAGCATCATGCCGGTCTTGGTCACCGCGCCGGGGGCGCGGCGCCGGGCCCGGTCCAGCAGCCCCAGCGAGGTCGCGTACACGCCGCCGCCGCGGGCCCTGCGGTAGAGCCGCGGCACGGTCTCGACGTTGTGGGCGAGCACGTCGGGGGCGGCCTCGAGGACCGTGTCGAGCGCGGCGGGGTTCCCCTGGAAGTCGGGGATCAGGAGCTCCACGGCGGTCCCAGGCGAGCGGCGCCGGATCTCGCGCACGCACTCGGCGAAGATCCCCGCGCCACCGTCGGAGAGGTCGTCCCGGTCCACCGACGTGATGACGGCGTAGGAGAGGCCCATCGCCACCACGGCGTCGGCCAGCCGGGCGGGCTCGTCCAGGTCCAGCTCGGTGGGCATCCCCTTGTTGACCGCGCAGTAGCGGCAGCCGCGAGTGCAGGTGTCGCCGAGGATCATGAAGGTGGCGGTGCCGTGGCCCCAGCACTCGCCCATGTTGGGGCAGTGGGCCTCCTCGCAGACGGTATGGAGCCCGCGCTCGCGCACGACCTCCTTGACCCCAACGTACCGCGGCCCCCCCCCGGCGCGGATCTTGAGCCACTCGGGCTTGCGGGGCCGGGCGCGGCCGGTGTCGACAGCGTCCAGCGGGATCGTGGTGGCGGTCACGCGGCCTCCGCGCCGAAGACCTCGCCGAAGGCGGCCTCGAGCGCGTCCTCGACGG
>DATLFF010000457.1:0-5812 GCA_035524915.1 Gemmatimonadota bacterium
TGAGTGTCGCCATCGCGATCGCCGGGGCGATCGGGATCACGCTCCTGTGGGTGGTCGACGTCCTCGTCTACCACGAGCTGCTGATCGCGGCGTATATCGTCGGGAAGCGGCTCGAACGGCTCTACCCATGGCTGCCTCCCATCCGATCCAATTTCTCTTTCCTGACTCGCGGCCCCGCCGTGCGCTGGTACGTCGCGGCCTTCTACCTGGCCGGAATCGCGGTCGTCTGCCTCTTGGGCGCCGGGATCTCCTTATTCTGGGATTCGCCCGATCGGTACCGCCTCCTGGCCGCCCCACTCGCCATCGGCGCCACCCTCTGCGCCTTCATCGTCCTCTTCACCCGGCGGGCGATCCGCAAGAAGGACGGGGTGCCGGACTGGACCCCCCAGATGTCGCGCCCGGGGGCCTGACTCGCCAGCCCTGTATCTGGTCACGACGGCGTGGGCGGGACAGCCGTCGAAGGTCCGACGTCCGTGGTCGCGTGTACGACGGGAACGGTCACAGCTCGACCCGGATTCCTGGCGCGTCGTCCGGCGGGTAGACGGCGCGGTAGCCGAACCGGCGACGGAGCCGACTCGAATCCCATCGCGCGTTCTCGCGCGACCGGTAGTTGAACACGAGCTCGGTTTCGCGCTCGCGGACGACCACGCGGGACACCGCCTCGCCGTCCGGGTGGTGGTAGATTCCACCGTTCGTCGAGATCAGGTGGCGTCCGCACTCCACGCGGTCGAGCAAATCGGGACTCAGGTTATGCTTGCCGCCGTGGTGGGAGAGCTTGAACGCGTCCAGCGGGATCACGTCCACGCCGCGCTCGGCCGCCAGCCGCCGCAGGCTGTCCGCGAGCACGTCGGCGAAGGCGTCTCCCGCCAGCAGGAGCCGCTTTCCGTCGTGCTCGACGAGAAACGCGATGCTGGATCCGTTGGCCGCCGAGTCATCGGGCTCGAAGGGCGCGGCGGCGAGCTCCTCGGGATCGAGCGGGGCGTCTCCCAGGCGATCGGGCTGAGGCTCCTGCGGGGGCTCGCCCCCGACGCCCGGCACGAGCCCAGCCTTCTCCACTTCCCGCTGCCACACCGGCCGGAGCGCCGCCAACTCGGTGCGGGTCGGCGACAGCAGGGTGAGGGTCAGGCCCTCGGGCAGCTCCACCACCGGGAGCGGCCCCGCGTCGGGGACCACCACCGCTTCCCCGGAGAACTTCACGTTCCAGGGGAGACGGCGGCGGCGGATCTCGGCGCTCAGCGCCTCCCCTTGCTTGGCTCCCAGCATATCGGTCGGCAAATGCCGCCAGGCGTTGAACCAGACGTCTTCCGGTTCCAACGGCACGTCCCGCTCCTCCAGGAGACGCAGGACGCCGGCGATGTGATCGGAGTCGATATGCGTGACCACGATCAGCTCGAGCGCTCCCGGTGGGTCCCGTCCGGCGAGCTTTTCGCGCACCCGCTCCCCGGTGAGCCGGGAAGGCGGGCCTCCGTCGACCAAGAGCGCGCGGGGCCGGGCGGGGTCACCCCACTCGAGCCACAGGGCGTCGCCCTGCCGGGCCGGCAGCATCTCCAGCGAGAACACTACCCCGCCCCCACCACCGTCCAGTCCGCGTCGCCGAACGCGACCAGGACGAGAGCCATCGGGATCCCCTCCGCCAGGAAGCGGCGCCGCACCTCGACCATCACCTCGCCGAACGCCCGCTCACCCGACCGGCTGCCCTCGTAGAGGAGCCCTACCAGCCGCCCGGCCACCGGCGCGGCGTGTCGGCCTAGCACCTCGGTGAGGGTCCCGACCACGACCTCGGCGCCGGCCCGCCGGAACAGGGCCGGGAAGCGCTCGTAGCCGACATCGCCGGCTGCCGCCGTCTCGCAACCGAGGAGGGCCACGATCACGGGCCGCTCCTGCGGCGGGACGTACCGCTCGTCGATGTCCCCGACCCAGATCCGGTCGGCGGTGCCGATCTCGAGTCCGAAGCTCTCCAGCGCGTCCGAGTACACCGTGTGCGGCAGGAGCACCAGCACGGCCGGCGCCGAGGTGCCGACCCGCGCCGTCCAGTCGCTCCACGCCTCGACCCGATCGAGCCGACCTCCGGTCGGCCCGTCCAGCGCCTCGACCAGTCTCTCGACGGAGCCGGCTGCGTGCGCATCCACCCGCTCGCTCGCCGCCAGGAGCGCGCCCCCGTCGAGCGGGAGCCGGTCGCGGTCAGCGTCCGGCCGCCCGCGGACCAGGAACGCGCGCGACAGCTCTGCCACCGGCTGGAAGGCGTGTCGCTCGATCACCTTCGAGATCCCCCAGAACCCGAAGGGACATACCACGCCCTGGTGGTCCTCCCCGGGGCACGTGGCCGGGAAGCCCGGTCCCTCGAGCGCAGCGCGCGCGTCCGGGCACAGGCCCGCATCTTCCGGCGGCGCCGGGTAGTCGTAGGCGAATTCGAACGGGAAGTATGCGTCGGGCCGTGCCGAGACCACCTGGAGATGGCTCGCCCCGGCCAGGGCCGGCCCGAGGAAATCCTGGACCAGCGCGTTCCGCATCACGCGACCGTGGTGGGCGAGGAACACGAGGAGCTCGCGCGTGCCCTCGGCCTCGAGGGATCCGAAGTCTTCGGGTTGCTCCACGATCTCCCCGAGGCGGCGGCGGATCTTCTGGACCGCCTCCCGGATCGTGGTCTCGTCCAGGTCGATGGTGCGGGCGCCGGCCTCCGTGACGCCGGTGGCACGGGCCCGCCCGCCGTCGTCGTGGTTGACGACGAACGCCGCGTCGAACGGCCGCCGCCGCTCGAGGCTCTCGGTCGAGCCCCGCACCACGGTCTCCGGCTCGGCCGCGTCTGTCGGCTCCGTGGCCACCGGTGGCTCGGTCGCGGGCCGGACCTCCGTGGGAAGTCGCGCGGTCTGGAGCACCCGGTTCTTCGAGAGGACGATCAAGCGGGCATCGACGCGCTCGGTGTCCGGCCGCGTGGTCAGGGTGAACTCGCAACGGGTGCTCACGCCGGGCCCCTCCACCCGGATCGCGGCTGCCAGCGGGACTTCCAGCAGACGCGGCTCGGTGAGCACGACCGCCAGCTCGACGGGCTCCCCAGGGGCATCCGTGGCCGGGTCGGGCGGGCTGAAATGGACCTGGATGCGGTGGGTCTCGCCGGGCAGGAACGCGCCCGCCAGAGGGCGCCCCCGTCCGTCGTAGAGCCGGGCTTGTATCGTCCGCGCTGGGAGGACCGGCGCGACGAACGTCTGTAGCGGCCTCGTCTCGGACTCGGGGACGTCTCGATCCTCCAGTTCCTCCGACCTCTTCGGCCCCCGCCCAGCGCGCCCGGTGAGCCAGGTCCCGAGGAGCCCGGCGAGGACCGCGCCGGCCGCCACCCAGCCCGCCGGGTGGTCGAACGGGTTCCCCCCGATCCGAACGTAGCCCTCGGTGGCGCAGACCCCGGAGACCCGTCCGCCCAGGTGGTAGATCCCCGGGGGGATGGGAGGCGCGTCCGCCAGGTCCTCCTCGGTCACGACGTGCCGCACGCGGTCAGTCGTCAGCGTCTGCGGGCCCGCCTCGATTAGCTGGATCCGGAAGCCGCCCAACTCGATCCATAGCTCCGGCCGCCGCCGCACGAAGCTCCCCGGGCCGGCCATCTCGATCACCAGCCCTTCAAGACTATCGGGATCGACCTGAATCGGGTCGCTTGGTGTAGACGCCGCGAGATCCGCCCGGCTGCCGCCGGGGAACTCGACGAGCACCTCGCATTCGGGCTCCTGCCCCGCGACTCGAGCGGGGTCGGTGAGGAAGAGCGCCGCCACCACCGCCGTGGTACCCCGAACCCGGAAGCCCGTCCAGGCCGCGCTCAGAACCGCGCCGAGGAGGGGGAGCCCGTACAGGAGGAGTGGATGGAGCGGACGGAGACCGTAGAGCTGGATCAGGGCCGCCACCCCCAGGCCCCAAACGAAGCCGGAGAGCGCGCCGAGGGAGAACCGCGCGAAGCGCCGCATCGTCACCCGCACCTCCACCGTCTGCGGGAGGTCTTGTCTTCGATCGCCGACGCCATCGTCGCGGGCCGCCCGACGGGGCCCAGATCGAAGATCCACGGATTGAGCCCTGTGAACATGACGCCCCGCCGGCCGCTGGTCAACCAAGACCTAAGTGAGTCCATTGCCGACCCGGAAGCGATGGCCACGGTGCGCGACCAGCTCGTTCTGGCCGATCCGACTTCCCTTTCCCCCGCGCCCCTGGCACCCACCGCTTGCAATCGGGTCTTTCGTTAGACAATTGTCTATTAGATTCACATCTAATTATGGACGCCTTCCGCGCTCTCGCCGAGCCTGTCTATGAGGGAATTGCGGTCGTCCAGATCCACGCCGACAAAAACCCCATCCGGCACCACGTTCCATCGGAGTCGGTAAGGAGCGTCCGCTCCAGCTTTGCTTGCGAGCAGAAGGCGCAGGGCTTTCTCGAGGAGGCTGATCGTCCGCCCTGTCTCGACCGCTCGCCGCTCGAGGCCTCGTATGACTTCGTCGTCGATGTTCAGGGACGGCTTCATGTGACCGCCCGGAATCGCGCGACGTCCCCGTACTCCCGCGCGAGCCGGGTCGCGAACCCGAGCGTGTCGCCGGCGAACTCGCGCAGGCTCCCGAGGACGGGGTGCCCGGACGGTCCCGGCGGGAGCCGCGGCCCGGCCGACCGCGTCAGCGCCGCCACGCCATCCACCGCTCGAGCGCCCGCGACACGAGGGGCGTGACCCGGGTCCGCCGGTAGCCGTCGGCGATCCGACCCAGCGCGGCGGCGCGGGTCGGGTAGGGATGGACGAGCGCGGCCAGGCCCGCGAGGCCGATCCCCTTCTCCATCGCCAGCGTGACGAGCGGGATCGCCTCCCCGGCGTGGCGGCCGACGATCGTGGCACCAAGGATCTCGTCCCCCTCCGCGTCGACCAGCACGCGCGCGAACCCCGCCGTCTCCCCGTCCAGCACCGCGCGGTCGACCCCCTCCCAGGGCTCCACGAACGCGCGGACCTCGCGGCCCGCCGCTTCCGCCCCTCGCAGGTCCAGACCCACACGCGCCACCTCCGGGTCGGTATAGGTGCACCACGGGATCGTCAGCGCGCTCGCCTTCGCGCTTCCGGGGAACAGGGCGTTCCGGATCACGATCCGGGCGTGCGCGTCGGCCACGTGGGTGAACTGGAGTCCGCCGGCCGCGTCGCCCGCGGCGTAGATCCGGCGGTTCGTGGTCCGCAGCCGGTCGTCGATCCGCGGCGCGCCGCGCCCGTCGAGACGGACGCCGGCCATGGCGGGATCGAGGTCCGCGACCGCCGGGACCCGTCCCACGGACACGAGGATCGCGTCAACCTCGAGGTCGCGAGGGTCCGCCCCCCCCTCGAGGGTCAGGCGGCACCCGCCGGCGATCCGCGCGACGCGCGCGAGCCGGCTCCCGAGCGCAAGATCGACCCCGTCGGCGTCCAGCGCCGCCGCCACGATCGCGGCCGCGTCGGCGTCCTCGGCGGGGAGCACCCGATCCTCCACCTCGACGACCGTGACCCGGGAGCCGAAGCGGGCGAAGGCCTGCGCCAGCTCGCACCCCAGCGGGCCGCCGCCGACCACGGCCAGCCGCGGCGGCAGGGCGGCGAGGTCCCATACGCTCTCGCTCGTCAGGAACCCGGCGTCGGCGAGACCCGGAACGGGCGGGACGACCGGTCGCGCGCCGGTCGCGATGACGGCGCGCGCGAAGCGCAGTCGGACGCCATCGACCTCGACCGCGTCGCGAGCCACGAAGCGGCCCTCCCCGAGGAAGACGTCGACGCCCAGGGCGCGGAAGCGGGCGGCGGAGTCGTGCGCGGCGAGGTCGGCGCGGAGCCGCCGCATCC
>DATLFF010000458.1:0-3396 GCA_035524915.1 Gemmatimonadota bacterium
CCACGAGCTCGCAGTCGCGCTCGACGAGGGGATGGGCTTCGACGGCTCCTCGATCGAGGGATTCAAGCGGATCCAGGAGAGCGACATGATCGCGCGGCCGGATCCCGACACGTTCGCGCTCATGCCCTGGCGCGTGAACGAGGACCGCGTGGCGCGGATGATCTGCGACGTCACCACGCCCGACGGCCAGCCCTACGACGGCGATCCCCGCTGGATCCTGAAGCGCGCCATCCGGAAGGCCGAAGAAAAGGGCTACACCTTCTACGTGGGTCCCGAGCTCGAGTACTTCTACTTCCCCTCTCCGAACGACCCGACCCCGCTCGACCAGGGGGGCTACTTCGACCTCCTGCCCCTCGACGAGGGGAACGACCTCCGGAAGGAGACGATCGGACACCTCGAGTCGATGGGGATCCACGTCGAGTACAGCCATCACGAGGTGGCGCCGTCCCAGCACGAGATCGACCTCCGCTATGCTGAGGCGCTCAAGATGGCCGACATCGTCCAGACCTACCGGACGGTGGTGAAGCGGACCGCCTACGAGCACGGCCTCTACGCCACCTTCATGCCGAAGCCGATCCACGGCGTGAACGGAAGCGGCATGCACTGCCACCAGTCGCTGTTCAAAGGCGACAAGAACGCGTTCTTCGAGAAGGACGCGCAGTACCACCTGTCCCCGACCGCGCTCCACTACATCGGCGGGCTCCTCCAGTACTCGCGCGAGTTCGCCGCGATCACGAACCAGTGGGTGAACTCCTACAAGCGGCTCGTGCCGGGCTACGAGGCGCCGATCTACGTGAGTTGGGCGAACGCCAACCGCTCCGCCATGGTGCGGGTGCCGAACATCAAGCCGGGCAAGGAGAAGTCGACCCGGGTGGAGCTCCGGATGCCCGATCCCGCCTGCAACCCGTACCTCGCCTTCGCCTGCATGCTCGCCGCGGGCCTGAAGGGGATCGAGGAGGGGATCGACCCGCCCGAGCCGGTCGAGAACGTGAACATCTACCATCTCACCGAGGAGGAGCGGATCTCACGCGGGATCGAGACCCTCCCCGAGGACCTCGGCCACGCGATCCACCTGGCGAGCGAGAGCGCGCTCGTGCGGGAGACGCTGGGTGAGCACGTGTTCGAGCAGTTCATGCGGAACAAGCGGGCCAACTGGTCGGAGGCCCGGGCGCACGTGAGCCGGGCGGAGGTGGAGCAGTATCTGCCGATCCTGTAGCGGGGTCGCGAACCCGGACGGACCGGGCGAGCGGACGCGGGCCGCAGCCGGCGACGCTGGGCTCGCGACGCCGAGTGGGCGCTTCGAGATCGCGGTCTATCTGACCCCGGACGGGGAAGACGAGGTGGAGCTGCATCTGGGCGAGGTGGAGCTGGAGGCGCCGGAGTTCTAGCTCAGGCCGCGGTTCGAGCGCCGGGCCGCTCCTTCGGATCTCCGGAAGGGTCCGGAGCCCCCGTGGCCAGGTGGATGCGGAAGGTGGTCCCGCGGCCCGGCTCGCTGTCCACCGTGATCCCCCCTCCGCAGCGGTCCACGATCCAGTAGACGCTGGCGAGGCCGAGGCCGGTTCCATGGCCGGGGGGCTTTGTGGTGAAGAACGGCTCGAACACCCGCTCGCGCGTCTCCCGGTCCATGCCGCACCCGTCGTCCTCCACCTCGATCGTCATGTAGGACCGATCCGCCGGAAGATTGGCGGGCGGTCCATCGATCCCCGGAGCGGTCGAGATCCGGAGAACGCCGCCGTCCGTCATCGCGTCCCGCGCGTTGACCGCCAGGTTCATGAGGATCTGCTCGATCCCGCTGCGATTGGCCCGGACCCATCCCGGCCCCGGCGCCAGGTCGGTCACGATCCGGATGCGGTCGCCGAGCGCCCCTCGCAGCATCCCGAGGACCCCGGTGACCACCTCGTTCACGTCGACCGGCCGGATCTGGAACTCGCCGCTGCGGCCGAACACCATGAGATGGCTCACGAGTTCGCTCGCGCTTCGGGCCGCGGCCTTGACCTCCGCGAGGTGGGATTGACCGACCGGATCGGTGATCCGATCCGACAGCAGCTCGCAGTAGCCTATGACCGAAGTCAGGATGTTGTTGAAGTTGTGCGCCATGCCGCTCGCGACACGGCCGATCGCTTCCATCTTCTGGGCCTGCCGGAGCATGTCCTGCACCTGGCGCTGATCCGAAACGTCCTGGGCCGTCCCCGCCATCCGCGCCACGCGGCCCCCGTCGTCGGCCTCGACCCGGCCCTTTCCGTGGAGCCAGCGGAGCTCGCCGTCGGGGCGGACGATGCGCGCCTCGAACTCGAACGGACGTGCCTTCTCGACCCCCTCCTGGACCACCCGGGCCACCCGGTCGCGGTCCTCCGCGTGGACCCGCTCGAGGAACGCGCCGTACGTGAGGTCGATGGACCCGCGCTCCACGCCGAAGATGCGGTGCAGCTCGTCCGACCACACCACCCGGTCGGCCTCCAGGTCCCATTCCCAGCTGCCCAGTCGGGCGATCGCCTGGGCCTCGGCGAGCTGGGACTCGCGGCGGCGGAGATCCCTCTCCGCCACCACCCGCTCGGTCACGTCGGTGGCCACTCCGATCGTCCCGTGGATCTGCCCGTCGTCGTTCCGGCGAGGTACGTGCCAGGTGTCGAACTCCCGGCCCCCCGCGGTCGCGGGGGCCGTGGTCGGCAGGCCGGCGGCAGCGGTCCGCGCGGCGGCCTCCACTTCCCCGTCGGGACCGAACAACTCGCCGATCCGGCGTCCGACGAGATCGCCTTCGACGAGGGATTCGACCTCTCGCCCCCACATCGATTCGATGCGTCCGTCGGCGCCCGCCGTCCACATCAGGACCGGCGCCCCCTGGACCAGCGCCTCGAGGCGTCGCTGGCTCTCCCACAGGCCGCGGTGAACGGAGAGGTGCGCGTCCAGTGCGACGTAGGCGAGCCCGCCCGCCGTGAGCAGGATGAACAGCACGAACGCGACCGGCATCCGGGGCTCCACGGCGAGCGTCGTGGCGAGCAGCCCCGCGGCCATGACGGAGGCCAGGTACGCGAGCAGCTGGCCTCGGCTCTGGAACGCGAGCTCCGCGGCCGCGTTCACGGCCCCCAGCACGACCAGGAGCCCGATCAGGTAGTCGGGGGCGAGGTGGTTGGCGTGGAGCAGGTAGAAGAAATGACCCGTGATCAGGTAGACGAGGGCCATGACCGAGGGGTGCAGCCACTTCCGCCCGAACCGCTCGGAGTACGACAGAGCCAGGAGGGCCAGCGCCGCCGCGGAGACCAGCAGCCGGAGCTCGAACGGGTCATGGTGCTCGGGCTGGGTCCCCTCGCGCAGCAGCCAGAAGAGCGGATAGACGACCGCCGCGATCGCGAACAGCACGCGCGTCGTGCGTACGCGCCGGCGATAGCGACCGCGGCC
>DATLFF010000459.1:0-4560 GCA_035524915.1 Gemmatimonadota bacterium
GAGACCGGCGCCTGCACACCGCCGTCGTTCGAGTCGGCGGGCGGGCACTTCGCCCCTCGCGGCAGGGCTCACGGCATGCACCACCCGGACGGCATGCACGCGGGGGACCTCCCCAACATCCACGTCCCCGCCGATGGCGAGATGCGCATCGAGCGCCTCGTCCCGCACGTGACGCTCGAACCCGGAGCGAGCCACTCCCTGTTCGACGACGACGGCTCGGCCATCGTCGTCCACGCCGGCACCGACGACTACAGGAGTCAACCTTCCGGCAATGCCGGCGCGCGCGCTCTCTGCGGCGTCGTAAGGGCCGGTAGCTGACGCGACGTTACGACCAGGGCCTCAGTCGCCCGCTCCACCCCCGGCCGCCATGCCCATCGCCTCCAGGCGGTCCACTAGCTCGAACGGTCGGATCGGCAGCGTGAAGAACGCGTCGAACCCCGCCGCCTCGGCCCGCTCCCGCGTGGCCCTGCGCGCGTCCGCTGTCAGCGCCACGACCGCCGTCCCGGGCGCGCGCTCCGCGACCGCCGCCGCCACACCCCACCCATCCACGTCCTCCAGCTCCAGCGACACCACCAGCAGCTCCACGTCGCCTTCCCCCACCAACCCCATCGCTTCCTCACCTAGCGCTGTCGTCACGACGTCATAGCCCCGGGACTCCAGCCCCTCACGCAGGATCTGCCTCACCGTCCCCGCGATATGCGCCACCACGACCCGCGTCCGCGCCATTGCCTCCGCCACGTTCCCTCCCTTCCTCTCGCCGTCTTCCCCCCAACCTACAGGGCATGGCCGGTGCCAGCGCCCCCGGCCCTCCCGAAAGGCGGCGCCGGAGCCGCCCGATGTGGCATTAAGTCACATGTGTATCATTCTGACTCGTCCTCGGCATCGTCGGCGAGCCGGCGATAGAGGGTGCGGCGGGCGATGCCGAGGAGCGCGGCCGCGCGGCGCTTGTTGCCGCCCGCGCGCTCGAGGACGTAGCGGATGTAGCGGAGCTCGATTTCGGCGAGCGTGGGGAGGACGTCATCGGTGTCGGAGAGGAGTGGAGCGGGGAGGCCGGCGTGGTGGGCCTCGTCGGCGGCCGAGGGCGCGGCGCGTACGCGAGCGGGTAGCGCGTCCTCGCCGATGGTGTCGTCGGTGGCGAAGGTTACGGCGCGCTCGACGACGTTGCGGAGCTCGCGGACGTTGCCTGGGAAGGGATAGCGGTGGAGCCGTTTCATGGCCGGCGCGGAGAAGCCGGTAACGCGCTTGTCGGCGCGGGTGGTGAAGAGGCGGAGGAAGTAGGCGAGGAGGAGGTCGAGATCGTCGCCGCGCTCGCGGAGCGGGGGCAGCTCGAGGGTGAAGGTTTCGAGCCGGAAGTAGAGGTCCTCCCTGAAGCGACCGTCGCGGACATCGTCGCGGAGGTCGCGATTGGTGGCGGCGAGGATGCGGATGTCGACCTCGCGCTCGCGGTTGCCGCCGATGGGGCGGACGCGGCCGTCCTCGAGTACGCGGAGGAGCTTGGCCTGCATGGGCTGGGGCATCTCGCCGATCTCGTCCAGCATGAGCGTGCCCCCGTCGGCTTCCTCGAAGAGGCCGCGGCGGGCGCGGCGGGCGCCGGTGAAAGCGCCTTCGACGTGCCCGAACAGCTCGCTTTCCATGAGCTCGGCGGGGATGCCCGCGCAGTTTACCGCGACGAAGTTGCGGGCGCTGCGGGGGCTTTCCTCGTGGATGGCGCGGGCGACGAGCTCCTTTCCGCTGCCGCTCTCTCCAACCACGAGGACGGGCCCATCGGCCTGCGCCACGCGGGCGATGCGGCCATAGAGTCGCCGCATCGGTTGGCTGCGACCCACCATGCCGTGGAATTCCGTGTCGTCCAGGAGCTCGGTGAACTCGGCGACGCGGCCGCGCAGGCGGCGCACCTCGAGAATCCGTTCGAGCGCGGCGTTGAGGTGGTCGAGGTCGAGCGGCTTGGTGAGGAAGTCGCTCGCGCCGGCGCGCAGGCACTCCACGGCTTCCTTGACGGTACCGAAGCCGGTGATGAGCAGGAAATCGGGCCCCTCCGGCAGCGCGGCGCCCCAGCGGAGCAGGTCGCGGCCGCTCGCGCCGGGGAGACGGATGTCGGTCACCACCACGTCCGCCTCCCAGTCCCCGAGCAGCTCGCGCGCTTCCTCGGCCGAGCCCGCACCCCGTGCCGCGAGCCCCCGGTCCTCGATCTCCTCCAGCAGGAGCTCGCGCAGCGCCTCGTCGTCCTCCACAACGAGCACCCGACCCGATCCCCGGTCAGCCACTCCCGGCCTCACGTGGCACCGACAGCGTGAAGCGCGCACCCCCCAGCCCGGAATCGTCGATCTCCACCACGCCGCCGTGCTCCTCCGCCACGGCGTGCACCACCGCCAGCCCCAGCCCCGATCCCTGCCCCGCCGCCTTGGTGGTGAAGAAGGGCTCGAACAGCCGGTTCCGCACGTCCTCGGGGACGCCGCCGCCGCTGTCCTCGACCACGACCCGGACCGCGTCCTCCCGCTCTTCCACCATCGCCCGCACGGTTCCCCCCGCGGGGCTCGCCTGTACCGCATTCCGCAGCAGGTGCGTGACCGCCGACTCCAGCCGCACGCGGTCGCCCCGGACCGTGGCCGCCGACCGCCCATCCTCGATCTCGAGCGTCACCCCGCGTGACTCCAGCTCACCTCGCAGCGACGCCGCCGCGCCGCGCAGCAGCGCGCCCGGGGACACCCGCCGACGCTCTCCCGACGCCCGCGCCCCGAACTCCAGCAGCCGCCGGACGATCCCCTCCATCCGTCCCACGGCCTCCCGGATCGCGCCGGCATCCGCGACCGCCTCCCCGCGCCGCTCCAGCCGCTGCGCCACGCCATCCACCACGGCCAGCGGAGTTCCCAGCTCGTGCGCCACGCCGCCCGCCAGCCGCCCGATCGCCGCCAGCTTTTCGCTCCGCCTCAGGCGCGCCGCCAGCGACGCCTCCCGCCGCCGCTGCTCCGCCACCTGCGCCTCCGCTCGCTCCACCCCCGCCACCATCCGGTTGAACGCCGCGGCGATCTCCGCCACCTCCTTCGGACCGCCCTCCGCCACCCACGCGTCCCGCGCCCCTCGCTCCACTCCCGCCATCGCCGCCGAGAGACGATGAAAATGACGGCCGACCGCACGCTGGTACATCAGCAGCACCAGACCCCCCATCAACACCCACACACCGGCGAACACCGCGCCGACCTGGATCCGGACCCGCCGCACCGCAGTCTCGATGTCGCTGCGACGACGCGTCACCTGCAGCAGCCCCTCGATCCGCCCGCCCGGACTCGTCAGCGGCACGAAATAGGAGTACACCCGCCGCTCACCCACACGCCCGTATTCCCCACCCCGCCCTTCCTCCGCCACCCGCCCCACCTCCGGCGCCGTTGACCCCTCCAGACCCGGCGCCCCCACGCGCGCGATCAACTCGCCCTCCGCGTCGTAGACCGCAGCCCCGTACAGCCGCCGGATCCGGAACGCCGACCCCAGCGCCTCGTACAGCTGCTGCGCGCGACCCTCGCTCAAGGCGGTGCTCAGTGGCACCTGGATCGCCCGCGCCACCAGCTGGACGTCCTCCTCCAGACGCTCCTGCACCGCGCCCTCCACCACCCGGCCCCCCACCCACATCGCGATAATCCCGACGACCACCACCGGCCCCAGCACCGTGAGGCTGAAGAGCGCGCGGAGCCCGATCCGCCGCCGGTCGCGAGGTGTCGCATGTGACATCATGACACATGATGCGCCGAATCGCGCGGCGACGCAACCCGTTCCCGGAGCTGCTCGCCGACACCCCCATGACCCTGACATTTCGCGTAACGGCGCGGTTTTCTGGGGATTCGGGTGGTGCCGGCTGCTCGGCTGATCGGACGTGGCATGGCCGATGCCCGTGGTAAGGGTGACGCGGCCGTCGGAGGCGGTCGCGATCGAGTCTTTCAGAGGGAGGAACAGGAATGAAGTTCGTGCGAACGATGATGGCGGTGGCGGTGGCTGGAATGGCCGGATTGGCGGTCCCCGATGCGGCGACGGCGCAGCAGCCGGTCGTGCCTGAGGAGCAGGAGACGATCGAGGTGACGGACGAGCTGCTGGAGCGGTTCGTCGCGGTGTATCCGGTGGTGGTTGGCGTGGCGCAGGCCGCGCAGACCGAGCTGGCGACGGCGGAGACGCCCGAGGATGCGCAGGCGATCCAGGCCGAAGCGCAGGAGCGCGTGGCCGAGCTCCTGGACGAAGGCGACCTGACGGCGCCGGAGTACGAGGCGGTGGTCAGCACGCTGAACAGCGATCCGGAGATGCTCGCGAAGTTCGAGGAGATGCTGGAGGAGCAGGAGGACGGCAGCGGGCTGTAGTGCCGTAGCGGTGCGACTGGAAAAGAAGGCGGGGCTTCGGCCCCGCTTTTTTTGTACGTTTGCGGCCAGGGTGGCGGTACCTTCCAAACCAACGGCCCGCCCGGGCCGTCGTAATCCTGGCAGCGGAACGCCCTCGCATGAAGGAGCCCACACTCATCGGCAGGACACGACTCCGGGCGTCGCCGGGCGACGCGGACCGTGGCCGTGGCGCGGACCGGGA
>DATLFF010000460.1:0-5286 GCA_035524915.1 Gemmatimonadota bacterium
CGCGCCAGGATCTGGATCGCGTTCACGTACGGCTCCTCGTCGGCGCGGCCGGCGTGCCGCTGCTCGCCCTCGGCGAGGAGGTCGATGCGAAGGAGCCCGCGCTGGGCCACGGCGAGGTCCAGGTTGGTGGGCTCCCCCACCACCGCCGCGTCGATCGACCCGGCGCGCTCCACCAGCCGCGGCATGGTCGTGTCCTTCGTCTCCTCCGAGAGCCCGAGCAGGACGAGGAGCCGGCCCCGCGGGGGGCCGCCCGCCGCGGCCACGTCCCGCGCCGCCGAGAGCATCGCGGCCACCGAGGCCTTCGCGTCGCCCGAGCCCCGCCCGTAGAGCCGGCCGTCCGCGACTTCGGGGGACCACGGGTCGCGCGTCCACCCGTCTCCGGGCGGGACCACGTCGACGTGAGTGACGAGCGCGAGGGTGGGCCCGTCCGCGCGCCCCGGCACGACGATCCGGATCCCGGCGTCGTCGGCTTCGACGTCCAGGCCCCACTCGCGGGCGGTCCGCTCGATGAAGCCGGCAACCTCTGCTTCCTCGCCGCTCACCGAGGGGATCGACACCAGCTCGGCGAGGAGATCGATCTCGGGGGCGCGCGGGACCGTCACTCCTCGGGCTCCACGTCGGGGTAGTCCGCCTTCTCGCGGCGGTTCACGATCATGGTGCCGCAGCCCGCCCCGGTGAACACCTCCTGCAGGATCGCGTCGGGGAGCCGGCCGTCGATGATGTGGGTCCGCTCCACGCCGCCGGCCGCGGCGCGGACGCACGCCTCGACCTTGGGGCGCATGCCCCCGGCCACGGCTCCGCTCGCAATCAGCGCCTCGACGTCCCGCGCGTCGGCGAAGGAGACGATCGAGGAGGGATCGTCCCGGTCCCTCAGAACCCCCGGAACGCCGGTCACGACGATCAGCTTCATGGCTCCCATGGCGACCGCGATCCGCTCGGCGATCGTGTCCGCGTTGACGTTGTAGACCTCGCCTTCCTCGTCGGACGCCAGGCACGCCACCACCGGCACGAAGCGGGCGTCGAGCAGCGTTCCCACCAGGGTCGGGTCCACCGCCGTCACGTCGCCCACCCAGCCGAAGTCGACCACGGCGCGGCGGCCGTCGTCGTCCACGGTCTCGACCGGCGGCCGGCGGGTCACGGTGACCAGCTCGCCGTCGATCCCGGAGAGGCCGACCGCGGGCACGTGGTGGACCCGGAGCGCGGTCAGGATCTCCACGTTGATCGTGCCGCCGTAGACCATGATCGCCACCTCGCGGGCGGCGTCGTCGGTGACGCGCCGGCCGGCCACGATCCGCGGCTCGTGGCCGAGCCGCCGGGACAGCTCGCTCGCCTGGCGGCTCCCGCCGTGGACCAGGACCACGCGCACGCCGAGGGAGTGGAGAAGCCCCACCTGCGCCGCCGCCCGGTCCAGCGCCTCGACGTCGCCCGCCACCTCGCCGCCGATCTTGACCACGAACACCCGGTTCCGGTAGGCGCGGACGTAGCGGAGCGCGCCCTTTAGGCCCGAGATGGGCTTCGCCGAGTCCACCGCGGCCGGGTCCGAGTACCTCACGCGGCCCCCTCGGCCCGGCCCTGGAGGAGCCCCTCCCGGTCGGGCGCGGCGCCCAGCAGGTCGAGGAGCAGCGCCCGCTGCACGTGGAGCCGGTTCTCTGCCTGGTCGATCACGACCGAGTTAGGGCCGTCCAGCACGCGGTCCTCGATCTCCACGTTCCGCCGGACGGGCAGGCAGTGCATGACGAGACCTTCGCCGCGGCGGGTGGAGCGGACCCGGTCCTCGGTGAGGATCCAGTCCTTGAGATCGGCCCGCCGGGCGAGCTCCTCGGCGGGATCGCCGAAGTGCTCGAGCGAGCCCCACGACTTGGCGTAGACCACGTCGGCGCCCTCGCACGCCTCGTCCATGTCCTCCGTGATCTGAAGCACCGCGCCGCCCTCGCGCGCCGTCCGGCGGAGGAGCGCCATGTCCTCGCTATCGAAGTCCCAGCCCGTCGGACGGGCGATCACGACCTCCATGCCGAGGCGGGCGGCGGCCAGCGCCGCGCTCACCGGCACCGCCGTCGGGAGCGGCTTCGGGTGCCACGCCCACGACACCACGAACCGCCGGCCCCACGGGGCCGGCATCTTCTCGCGGATCGTGAGCGCGTCGGCCAGCGCCTGGCAGGGGTGCTGGCGGGCGGACTCGAGGTTGATCACGGGTTTCTCGCAGTGCTCGGCGAAGGAGCGGACCACCCGGTCGAGGCGCGCCTCGGCCCAGTCCTTCCCCCGGGCGAAGGCCCGCACGCCGACCACGTCGGCGTAGCGGCCGAGCACGCGGGCCGCCTCCACGATGTTCTCCACCCGGTCGCCGTCCATGACCGCGTGCGGGTCGGTCTCCCACGCCCACGAGCCCTTGCCCGGCTCGATCACGGTGGCGAGCCCGCCGTGGAGGAACATGGCGCTCTCGAAGGAGTTGCGCGTGCGAAGCGACGGATCGAGGAAGGCCATCGCCATGATCCGCCCCTCGAGGCCGCCGGCCACCTCGCCGCGCTTGATCCGCTCGGCCAGGGAGAGGAGCGCCTCGATCTCGACCCAGGAGAAGTCCTCGAGCCCCAGGAAATCGCGCTTCGTCGTCACGTCCACACCTCGTTGAGAGCGTCCAGCAGGATGTCGGCCTCGCGGGCCGAGAATACGAGCGGCGGCATGAGCTTCAAGACGTGCGGGTCGGTCGCCGTGCCGGTCAGGACCCGGCGCTCGAAGAGCGCCTCCTGGACCGCTCGGGCGGGCCGGCCCAGGCGGAGCCCGAGGAGGAGCCCGGCGCCGTCCACCCCGGGGATCCCGATGGCGCGGGCGCCGTCGGCGATCCGGCGGCCGATCCGGAGGGCGTTGTCGATCAGCCCCTCCTCTTCGATCACGTCCAAGGTGGCGAGCGCGGCGGCGCAGGCGAGCGGGCCGCCGCCGAAGGTGCTCCCCAGGTCGCCGATCTCCAGGTCGTCGGTCAGGAACGGCGCGGCCACGATGGCGCCGACGGGGACCCCGGAGGCGAGCCCCTTGGCGAGGGTGACCACATCCGGAGTCACGCCGATCGCCTCGGCGGCGGTGAACGCGCCGCACCGGCCGGCGCCGCACTGGACCTCGTCGAACACGAGGACCGCCCCGGAGGCGTCGCAGGCGGCGCGGGCGGCCGCGAGGAAGTCCGGCGGGCAGGCGCGGGCGCCGGCGATCCCCTGGATTGGCTCGACGATCACGGCGGCTGTCGAATCATCGACAGTGTCGGCCATCCGTCGGGCGTCGCCGAAGGGGACCTTGCGGGAGATCGGCGCGCCGGCCCGGCGGGCGGCGGCCTCGTAGCGGGCGCCGTCGGTCACCGCCTGCGTCGCCGCGGTCCGGCCGTGCCAGCCGCCCTCGACGGAGACGACCGCCGTCCGGCCGGTCCGGCGCCGCGCCAGGTGGAGCGCGTTCTCGTTCGCCTCCGCGCCGGAGTTGCAGAAGAAGACGCGGGCGAGGGGATCGGGGCAGAGCCCGGCGAGGCGCTCGGCCAGGGTCTCGCGGGCCGGCCAGTCGACGGCGCTCGAATAGAACAGGAGCCGGCGGGCCTGCTCGGCGATCGCGGCGACGACCTTGGGGTGCGAGTGGCCGGTGGAGGCGACGGCGTGGCCGCCGTAGGCGTCCAGCCACCGCTCGCCGGCCTGGTCGACGAGCCACGCGCCCTCGCCGGCCACCGGCCGGACCGGCATCCGGGCGTAGACGGGCAGGAGCGCGGGGGCGGCGGCGCGGCCGGTCAGCACGGCCACGGCCCCGCCAGGAGGAGCCCCTTCGTCTCGGGGAGGCCGAGCGCGAGGTTCATCGCCTGGACCGCCTGGCCGGCCGCGCCCTTCACCAGGTTGTCGATCGCGACCGAGACCTGGAGCTCGCCGCCGGCCGCGGCGGCGTGGAGGAAGGCGGTGTTCGTGCCGATCGCCGGAGTCAGGTCCGGCGGAGCCTCCAGCACGCGGACGAACGGCCGGCCCGCCCAGGCCTCGGCGTACCCCGCCGCGGCGGTGTTCGCGTCGCCGGCCAGGCGGGCGTGGAGCGTCAGGTAGATCCCGCGGACGAACGGGCCGGCGTGGACCAGGAGCCGGGGCTCGGGGCCGTCGTCCGCCCCGGTCCACGACCGCCACCGCTCGGTCACCTCGGCCTGGTGCCGGTGCCCGAGCACGCCGTAGGCGAAGACGTTGTGGGCGCGGAGCGGGTGGTGCGCGGCGTCGCGCGGCGCGCGGCCGCCGCCCGAGGAGCCGGTGATCGCGAACAGCGCGGGCGGGGCGGCGAGCGGCGCGCCGGCGAGCGGCCAGAGCGCGAGCTGGGCGGCGGTGGCGAAGCACCCCGGCACGGCCAGAGCGCGCTCGCCCGCGAGCGCTTCTCCCGCCACGTCGGCCAGCGCGTACACGAACCGGTCGGCGAGCTCGGGCGCCGCGTGGGGGCCGTAGAACGGCTCGCGGAGCGCGGGGTCGGCCACGCGGAAGTCGGCCGCCAGGTCGATCACGAGCCCGGGAGCCGCGTCCAGCACGTCCGCCATGACGCGCGAGGAGGCGCCGTGCTCGAGCGCCAGGAAGACGACGTCGGCGCCGCGCGCGGCCTCGGCGGGACCGAGGTCGGCGAAGGTCGCCTCGAGCCCGGGGTGGGCGTCCGCCACGGCGGCCAGCCCCGGGTGGACGTCGGCCACCGCGCGGGCCGCCTGGCTGCGCGAGGTGGGGAGGATCCGCTCCACCCCGGGATGCCCGAGCAGGATCCGCAGGAGCTCCCCCCCGACGAACCCCGCGGCCCCGATCACGGCGACGTTCACGCGGCCGCCGTCCGGGCCTCGAGCGCGGCGCGGGCCACCGCCACCAGCGAGGCCGCGTCCGTCAGCGCGTTGTGCGCGGGCACGCCGAGCGCGCCGGTCACGAACTCGCGCCCCACCGCGTTGTCGGTGACCGGCCCGGTCACCACCGTGAGCGGCAGGCGGTGGCGGGTCCGGTAGATCTCGGCTGCGCCCCACGCGCCGACGGGGTCGGCGGCGCACATCACGTGCGCGGCGGCGAGGCCCATGAGGTCCGGCGCCGCGAGGATGTCCTGGACCCCGTACTCGCCGAGGATCCCGTCGCCCAGCTCGGCCACCACGCAGTCCGGCCGCGCGGCGGCCAGCCGGCCCAGGATGCCGCGCGCCATCGCCACGGTGGTGCCGGCGTGGGTCGAGGCCGCGCCCGCGTCGGCGAAGGTCAGCGCGGCGACCGCGCCGGCGTCCTGCATCGCCAGGGCGTCCCGCATGAGCGCGACGCCGGTCAGCTTGGCGGC
>DATLFF010000461.1:0-2242 GCA_035524915.1 Gemmatimonadota bacterium
CCGGCTCGCGCGTGGCGGGCACCCGCTGGCACCCCGTGCTGGGGGGTCCCGACTGGAACGGTCATCACCCCCCTGTTCTCCGCAGATCGGCGACGGCCTGAGGGTTGCCACCGAGGATCGTCCACTCGTACCGTAGGGTGCCCGCCTGGGCATCATGCGTGAGTCGGATCGTCGCGCCGCTCGCGCATCCGTTCCCGTGCGTGATCGATTCGGACACCTCGTAGGAGTTGCCGCTTACGCTCAGGGCGCGCAGCACGCCGCCGCATGGAAACCCCGGATACTCCACGGTTCCCACCTGCTGATCTCTCGGGGCGGAGTCTGAGAGCGTGATCGCCGTCTCGTAGACGAAGACCTGTCCCCCGGGTTGTGTCTCGGTGACCGTGCCGGTCCAGGACCCGGAGACCGCCGAGAAATCGAGCTGGGAGGCGGGCCCCGGTGGTGGAGTCGGTGTCGGGGTCGGGGTCGGTGTCGGGGAGGGTGTAGGATCTCCCGTCCCCAGCGGATTCCCGCCTCCGGCTCCGCTGGAGCAGGCGGTGAGCGCGATCGCGACGATCGCGCCGATCCACGTGCGTACTCTGAGCGAGCTCTTCATGTTCCACCTCCGCGGTAAGATCGACCGGTTCTCGTCCGTTGGTTGAAGGCGCGGACTGTGCGCCGGGGCCGGTGACGGTGGAAGGGGAGGCGCGGGGGCAGAAGGAGCCCCCCGCGCTCGCCTTCGCGGCGATCCGGGCTGTCTCTCAGCGTCGGATCTTGACCACCAGGTCCCGGTACGTGGGAACGTGGTCTCCGCCCTCGACGTACTCCGTGGCCGGCTTTCCCTTCGTCGTCCGGCGCATGAGATCAGCCGCTTCGGCCTGGGCCGCAGTGGTCGTGATCGAGTACGTGTAGTCGAAGGCCGGGGGGTCGGACCCCGCGACCTCGACCTTCGAGGTCAGCGTGGCGGTGACGCCCGCCTGCCATACGAGGTTGTAGGTCGTCACGTCCCAGCTGAAATAGTGGTTGGTGGCCGGACCCATGTTCGTATTGGGTGGGAAGACGGACGACCCCAGCGTGTTCGACTCGCCCACCTCGTCGAGGTCGAGGAGTCCCGCTTCGATCGTGAGCCGCGGGGGGAAGTCCCCGCACGTCCCGACGGAGGCGCCGAACGGTGCGCCCAGCCCGGCGGCGGTCACGTCCAGGATCAGTTCGTTCGGGCACGGGGCGTGGATCCACAGGTTCCCGCCGTCGATGACGCCGGGATAGGCCGTTTCGGGGCTCTCGCCGCGGAGCTGTGCCCCGGGAACGTCGGTGATCACGAACACGTCGGCGGGAATCGCCGAGCTTCCGCCGCCACCTCCCTTGTTTCCGCCCTTGGCTGCGGGAGCCAGCGTGCCGGCATCGTCGACCGCGGTCGGAGCGTCCGAGCACGCGACGGCGAGGAACAGCGCGAGGAAAAGGAACAGCGTGGCTTTCAAGACCCACCTCCTTGGAGGAGGCCGACCGTCAGGGCCGGCATTACGGCGCGTGTGCGCCTGGAGACGCGGGCGGCCTGTGCCCCCCGCGAGATGGCCCCGGCTCTCCGCGGGATCGCCGACCCGGCCGTGGTCGGCGCGCGGAGAACGCGGGGCCGAGAGTCACTGGGAGCCCAGGATCTGCAGCTGGTCGTGGACGACGGTGAGGATCCCGCCCCCCGGCGTGAGTCTGAGAGCCGGGGCGACACCCCCGCCGAAGTCGTAGAATCCGACCAGACGGGGACGAGCCGGCGAGGAGATGTCCAGGATCTCGACACCGGATCCGAAGCCGAGCCCCCCCGAGAACGCAATCAGCGCTCGGTCACCGAGCCCCGCGATCCCGGAGGGCCTCGTGCCGATCAGGGATCGGTACGACCCGGCGACCCGGATGTCGCCCGGATTCGAGACGTCGTAGATCGCCACCGATCTGAACAGCGGGTCGGTGCCTCGTTCGGTGACGAGGACGAAGCGGCCGTCCTGCGTGGGCCAGAGATCCCACCAGTGCTGACCGGTGATCATGCCGAGGAGCACGGGGGCGGAGGGAACCGAGACGTCCACCACCAGCAGAGTCGCGTCGCGCTGGGGGCTGTCTTCGTTCCGGAAGAAGGCGAAGAGCCTCCCGCCGACCACCTTCGCCTCGTACGGCCGTCCGGGAGACGGCGAGCGGATCTCGGCCACCTCAAGAGGAGCGCGCGGATCGCGGACGTCGAAGACGTGGATTGCCCCCTCGCCGTTCGAGATCGAGTTCGAGG
>DATLFF010000462.1:0-2649 GCA_035524915.1 Gemmatimonadota bacterium
CCCGCGTCCCTGCGGGACTTCCCGCTGCCGAGCGGCGAGGAGACGATCGGGGACCTCCTCGACACCACCTACGTGGACCAGACGGTCCGCACCCGGATCGAGCTTCCCGCGCTGGCCGCGGCCGGCGTGGCCTGGGATCCGTTCGACCGCGTGCGGCTGGCGGCCACTCTCCAGTGGGCGGGCTGGGAGGCGGTCGACGACCTCGAGCTGGCGTTCGCCGACACGAGCCTGGCGGACGCCATCCCGCTCGACTACGAGAACGCGTGGTCGCTGCGGCTGGGCGCCGAGGTGCGCCACTCCTCCGCTCTCTTCATCCGGGTGGGCTTCGCCCGCGAGGGGAGTCCCGCTCCCACCGTCGGAGTGGGGCCGATCCTCCCCGACGCCAACCGCAACGCGATCTCCGCCGGCCTCGGGATCGTCCGCGGCGGGTTCGCTTTCGACTTCGCCTGGCGGGTGGCGTTCCTCGAGGACCGGGAAGGCGTGGCGCTGCCGGAGAGCGTGGACGTCGACGGCGTCTACGGCGGAACCGAGTACCGGCTGGCGATCGGCGTCTCGCGCGACCTGTGATCCCGCCCCGGTCGGGTTGATGCCCCTCCGGGCGGGAGATATACTCCTTCGTATCATGGGCGTTTCCAGACAGCAGGACGACTTCATCGCGCAGTGCCGCGCCGCGGGCCTCTCGGTCACCCACCAGCGGCTGGCGATCTTCGAAGCCGTGATGGCCAATTGCAACCGCCATCCGTCGGCCGAGATGGTCTACCAGACCGTCCGCGAGCGGTATCCCACCATCTCGTTCAACACGATCTACAAGAACCTCGAGATCCTCGAGGAGCTCGGGATCGTGGTAAAGGTGAACCCGCTCTACAACGAGGCCCGGTACGACGTGGACGTGCGACCCCACCACCACCTGATCTGTCGCGAGTGCAAGAAGATCGTCGACGTCCACGACGAGAAGCTGGACTCGGTGCCCGCCCCGATCGAGGCGGCCGACGGATTCCAGGTGGAGAACTGGACGGTGCAGTTCACCGGCCTCTGCATGGGGTGCCAGAGCCAGGCGGCCGCTACCGCCTGAGCCCGTTCCGGCGCGCCGGCTCCGAGCGCCCGCGGCCCGCCGCGGGCGATTTTTTTTCCGGCCCGCCGGAACCCGCCACCGCGCATGGCGTATGATCCCTTGATCGCTCTTCCATCCAGCCGCGATCCTGCACCCGGAGGTCCACCGCATGCGCCTTCGTCTCGTTCGTCGTATCGGCCCGGGAGTGCTCCTGCTCGGCGTGGCCCTGGCCTGCCAGAAGGAGCCCGCCCCCCGCTCGGCCGCATCCCGCGTCGTCGTCCTCGACCCCGCCTCCGCGCACGCCGCCGAACCGACCGATCCGGTCGCGCTCGGCCCGCGGGGAGGTGAGGCCGAGGTCGTCGTCGTCGGGGCGGCGTCTCCCCGCCCCAGCCCCGGCCCGGCGGCGGCGCCCGCGCGCCGCAGCTCGCCGCGCGTGATCTACGAGACCGTGTATGTCCGCGAGCCGTCTCCCGAGCCGACCCCGGCCGGGGAGCCGGCGCTCGCCGAGCCCGCCGCCGATCCCGTAGTCCTCGCCACGACCTCCGAGCCCGCGCCTCCGCCCGTGGCGCGGCCCGCGCCGACCGCCTCGCCGGCCCCCGTCCCCATCCCCGAGCGGGAGTCGACCCGCGTCCGCGACGCCGTGACCGGTGCGGCCGTCGGCGCCGCCGTCGGAGCGGTGCTGGGCGGCAAGCGCGGCGCGATCGGTGGCGCCGTGGGCGGCGCGGTCGGGGGCGCCGTAGGCGGCAGGACGGGCGGGGTGTTGGGTGGTGTGCTGGGCGGCGGAGCCGGCCGCGGCGGCCGTACGGGCCCTCTCCCAGGCGGCCGGGGCCCGACCACTTGTCCGCGCCTGGGCCCGGCCGGCCTCACGGTGGCGGCTCGATGACTCCGGCCGGCTCCGCCGCGCGCCTCGCCGCCGGGGCGATCCTCCTCGTCTCCGCCTGCGGCGCCCCGGACGAGGCGACCTCCGAGGGCGACCGCCCGACCGTCGTGGTCCGCTCGGACGGCACGTCCGCGCCCCCCAGCGTGACCGCCCGCGAGGGCACGAACGTGGGGCCCGACGCCGCACCGGAGATCGTGATCCTTCCCGAGGACCGTCCCGAGACGCGCGCCCGGGTCGTCTACCAGACCGTCTACGCCGACCCGCCGGTGGCGCCCTCCCCGGCCGGGTCGGACGCCGACCTGACCGGCGGCGGCGCGGCTCTGCCCGCGCCCCGGCCCGGCGGGTCGGCGGAGGTGATCCTGCCCGCGGAACGGACTCAGGTCCGGGCGAACGCGTCGGTCACGCTCTCCACCGACGAGTCGCGGGTCGGCGACGCCGTCTCCGCCCGCACGGTCGAGCCGATTCTCGTCGACGGCGAGGAGGTCGTCCCCGCCGGCTCGACGATCCACGGTCGCGTGTCGGAGGTCGACCGCGGGGAGTATCCCGTCCGGCGGCCGTCCATGGAGATCGTGTGGGACCGGATCGAGACTCCCGACGGGCGCACGGTGGAAATCGACGCACGGACCGCCGGCGAAGTGGGGACGGTGGTCCAGCATCCGCGCGGCGACCACAGCAGCATGCGGAACATCCTGCTCGGTGCCGGGGCCGGGGCGGCCGT
>DATLFF010000463.1:0-5344 GCA_035524915.1 Gemmatimonadota bacterium
CTGGGAGGCGGCTTTCGGACCCATCCTCCCGCTGTGTTCGAGCCCGTCGATCCGGGTCCAGCCGGGTGAGACGATGGTCGACTGGCTCCAGCTCGTCGCCGGCCTGCCGGATACGAACATCGAGCCGAAGTTCGATGCCCCGAACCCGGAAGGCACGTACCGGATCGTTGTCGAGACTGTGGCCTGCGATCCTCATGGGGACGCGGCGTGCAGGCCCTGGGACGAGGTCCTGCCATTGGAGCAGCGGATCTCGAACGCCTTCGAGCTCCGGCTTGCCGACCCGCCGGAGGGCGGGGGCTAGCTCGCCCCCTCGGCGAACTGGGCGAAGCCGACCACGTTCCCCCCCGGCTCGCGCACGAAGATCTCGTCGGCGCCGTAGAACGTGGTCCGCCGCGGCACCAGCAGCTCGTATCCGGACACCGCATCCTCGACCGCGGCCAGGTCCTCGACCTCGATGAACAGGATCGACCCGCCGGGCCGCGGCGCGACCGCGGGGACATCGGCCTCCATGCTGGCCACGGACTGGAGCATGACCTCCAGCTCCTCCTTGACCAGGATCACGAACCCGAGCGCGTCCTCGTGGGGGACTTCGACGGTCTTCTCGAACCCGAGCGCGTCCACCCAGAAAGGGAGCGCCGGCTCGATCGCGGGTACGGTCAGGATCGGGGTCAGCTTCTTCATGCTCCTCCTCGTGGCAGGCGACACGACGGCAACAGAGGCTTTCCGGCGAGCATAGCACCCCCGGAAGGGCGGGGAACAGGGCGGGGCGGACACCGGCGACTACGTTCGACGTGCAACGGTCGGCGGCCGGACCGTGTCCAACGGGTCGAGCATGGCCATCGACGAGCGAAACCGGGAGACGGTTGACCGAACGGGAACTCATCGAGCGCGCGCGGGACGGGGACCGCACCGCGGAGCGGGAGCTGTACGAGGCTCACGTCGACCGGGTGTACCGGCTGGCCTTCCGGATGTGCGGGCGCGACGACCTGGCGCAGGATTGCGTCCAGGAGACGTTCGTCCGCGCCTTCGGGGCATTGAAGAAGTTCCGCGGCGACGCGGCACTCTCCACCTGGCTCCACTCGATCGCGACCCGCGTCGTGCTGAACGCGCTCCGGTCGGTCGAGCGTCACGAGCGGTGGGCCGAGCCACTGGAGGCGGCCGACCGGCACGAGCGGACGCCGGAGCCGCCGGAGCCCGACCTGGGGGAGCGCCTGACCGCCGCGCTCGACGGGCTCGAGGACCACTACCGGATCGTGGTCGTTATGCACGACCTGGAGGGCTACACGCACGACGAGATCGGCTCCGCGCTCGGCATCGCCGAAGGATCGTCCAAGGCGCGGCTTTCGAGGGCGCGGGCGATGCTGCGCGAAGCGCTGTCGCCCTTCGCCATGGAATGGATGGGATGACCCGATGACCGAGGACCGGATGAGCGAGGAGACCCGAGGCCCCGAGCCCGACGAGCAGTCCGACGAGAGGATCGGCGAGCTGCTGAGGCGCCACGCGGGCCTGTACCACGACCCGCCCGCCACTCCGCGGGAGGCGATGTGGGCGCGGATCGAAGCGGTCCGCGGGAAGGCGGAGGACGGCGGTGGGCGCGTGATCCCGCTCGCGCCCCGCTGGTGGCTGGGCGCGCTGGCGATCGCCGCGGTCCTGGCGCTCGGCGTCGCGCTCGGCCGGATCTCCGTGCGCCAGGAGACGGAGCGGGGAGATGGCGGGCCGGCGGTCGCCGAGGCCCCCGCGTCCCGGGAGCCCGAGAGCGGGACCGCGCGCCCCGTCGAGGCGCCGGCGGTGGAAGAGGTGGCCCCCGCCGAGCTCGCCGGGGTCGAGCGGGCGGCCGAAGCCCCGGCGGCGGTGTCCGCTCGCGCGGCCGCCCGGCCAGTGGTCGACGCGGGCCGCGAAACCCCGTCCCCGGAAGGCCCGGCGCCGGGGCGGGCCACGGGGAGCCAGCTCTATCGCCTCGCCTCGCAGCAGATGCTGGGGCAGGCCGAGGCGCTCCTCCTGCACTACCGGTCGGACCGGGCCGCCGACCGGATGGACCCCGCCGTGGGCCGCTGGGCGCGCGACGTGCTCTCGTCCACGCGGCTCCTGCTCGACTCGCCGGCGGCGGACGACCCCGGCATGCGCGCCCTGCTACGGGACCTGGAGCTCGTCCTGGCGCAGATCGTCCAGCGGACCGGATCGGCCGATCCCCTGGACGACGCGATGATCGACCGCACGATCCAAGACCGAGATCTCATGCCGCGCATCCGTGGGGCCATTCCCACGGGTGTGGGCGCCATCTGACGACACCATGCCGAGGAGAGAAGCCATGAGCCCCTTCAGGAGATGGACAATGGGAGCCGCGCTGGTCGTGCCGATGCTGGGCGGGCTCGCGGCGGCGGTCGGGGACGCACCCCGGGCCGTCGCCGAGGCGGCGGTCCCGGCCGACACGCTCTACCAGCAGGCTCGCGGAGCGCTCGTGCGGGGGGACAATCGGCAGGCCGCTCGGCTCTTCCGCAGGATCGTCGACGAGGAGCCGGACTCCGAGTACGCGCCGGACGCGCTCTACTGGCAGGCGTACGCGCTCTACCGGCTGGGGACGACCGACGCGATGCGCGAGGCGCTCGCCGCGCTGGACCAGCAGCGGCAGCGCTACCCGAACGCCTCGACCCGCGGGGACGCGGAGGCGCTCGCGGTCCGGATCCAGGGCGTGCTGGCGCGCGGTGGTGACGCCGACGCGGCCCGGCAGGTCTACGAGGTGGCCGGCGGCTCCGGCGACTGCCCGGACGAGGACTCGGACATCCGGGTGGCGGCGCTCAACGCCCTCATGGAGATGGACGCCGAGCGGGCGCTTCCCGTGCTCGAGAGGGTGCTGGCGCGGCGCGACGAGTGCTCGGCGTCGCTGCGCCGGAAGGCGGTCTTCATCGTCGCCGACGGCGAGTCGCCCGCGGCCACCGAGATCCTGCTGAGGGTCGCGCGGGAGGACCCCGACGCCGAGGTGCGCGGCCAGGCGGTCTTCTGGCTCTCCGAGGTCGACGACGAGCGCGCGGTCGACGCGCTCGAGCGGATCCTGCTGGAGTCGCGGGAAACCGAGCTCCGCGAGAAGGCGCTCTTCGCGCTCTCGGAGAGCGACAGCGAGCGCGCCGAGCAGATCCTTCGGCGCTATGCGCTTGACGCGAGCCAGCCCGACGATATCCGCGAGAAGGCGCTGTTCTGGCTGGCGGAGCGTCAGGGCGGCGGCGACGTGGCGTTCCTGAGCGAGCTCTTCGCCCGGGTGGACAGCGAGAGCCTCAAGGAGCGGGTGCTGTTCGCGGCGGGGGAGTCCGAAGACCCGGAGGCGGCCGACTGGTTGCTCGGTGTGGCCGCGGACGCGGGTCAGCCCATGGAGCTCCGCAAGAAAGCGCTCTTCTGGGCGGGCGAGTCCGACGTCGAGGGGATCGACGCGCGGCTGATCGGGCTGTACGACCGCGTGGGGGAGACCGGGCTCAAGGACCAGCTCCTGTTCGTCTACTCCGAGCTCGACACGCCCGCCGCGATCGACAAGCTGTTCCAGGTCGCGCGCACGGAGACCGATCCCGAGCTCCGCAAGAAGGCCCTCTTCTGGCTGGGCGAGAGCGACGACCCGCGCGTGCCCGGGTTCCTCGAGGAGCTGATCAGCCAGTGAGGGGGGTGCCGGCGAGACCCCCGATCCCGGCCGCCGCCGCCGTCCTCCTGGCGGTCGGGCTGATCGGCTGCGACGTCGGGCGCGCCCGCGCCCAGTCGCTCGCCGACCACGCGGCGCGGATCGGCGACGGCGTGGTCCTGATGTCGTTTCCGGCCCGGGACGGGCTCTGCGGGGACGGGCGCGGCAACGTCCGCACGATCCGGGGAGACGTGCTCGAGCTGGACGGGGTGTGGGAGAAGGAATGCGAGCGTGGCCCGGTCCGCGTGGCCGTGGAGGTGCGCCGGAACCGGATCGTCGATCTCGATACCTACGTGGGGGGGCGCTGGACCACGCGGCGCGACGCGTTGGACCTGGGCGCGCTGGAGCCGGAGGCGGCCGCGCGGTTGCTGCTGGACCTGGCGCGGACGGATCCCGGCGAGGGTGGCGAGCAGGCGATCTTCCCGGCTACGATCGCGCGGGGCGTCGTCGTCTGGCCCGAGCTGCTGGAGCTGGCGCGGGACGCAAGCGTCCCCGAGGAAACGCGGGAGGAGGCCATCTTCTGGCTCGGCCAGCAGGCCGGCGACCGGGTGGCCGGCGACCTCGAGAGGCTGACCGCCGACGAGCGGGTCGACCTCGAGGTGCGCGAGGCGGCAGTCTTCGCCCTCTCCGAGCTGGACGGGGACGACGGGATCGAGGCGCTCGTGCGGATCGCGCGGGGCGACGGTGCCCCGCGGATCCGCGAGAAGGCGCTGTTCTGGCTCGCGGACTCGGGAGACCCGCGCGCGCTGGCCGTGATCGAGGAGATCCTCGCCGGCCGTTGAGATGGCCTAGGGTCGAACCTGGATGTTCCCCTCCACCGGATGCGGGCCGAAGTTCGGGTTCGGAACGGTGGCGACATTGCAGAACGCCTCGTTCGCGGCCTCGTCACCGAATCCCGAGATCGTGCTCAGGTCGGGCGGAGCGTTGGCCCCCTCGCCGTTGTCGATCGACTGGAACCAGGTGAAGACGCCGGCCGGCAGGGTCGGATCGTTGCTGAACTCGACCACACCGCCCCACTTCGCGCGGTTGCCGGTCATCGCCGGGATGTCGGGCCAATCCTGGAGCACCGGCGTGTCGTAGATCTCGAAGCAGGTCACCCTCCCGCGGAAGATGAACCGCTCGCCTAGGACCCCCTGCTCGTAGTTGAATCTTCCGCTCAGCGAGCCGTCCGCGTGACGCTGAGCCGAGAACGTCAGGCGGTTGTCGACCGGGACTCCGAAGAAGCGCGGGTCGGTGGTGAAGTGGTAGCCGCCCGAGGCGGACTCGATCACCGGTCCGCCGGAGAGAGCGAGGTCGACGCTCCCCGTGGGCGCTCCGGCCGGGGAGTCCGAGTCGCAGGCGAAGGCGAGTGCCACGGTGAGGGCGACGCCGAGAGACAGAAGGGGACGAACCGGGTGCATGACACCTCCTCGAACCGGTTTCGCTGGCGGCGGTGACGGGCTGGCTCGTCCCGCCATCCCATCGTAGCGGGGACGGCCGGCGGGGTCTTGAAGAAGAGCGGGGAGGGTGGAAGAAAACGCGCGTAGCCCGCACGAGACCTGAAACCTCGGCATAGAAGGCCGTTCCTGGACGCGTATCTCTCGTGCGGGCTGGACGTGGAGATCGTCCAGCTGGCCGAGATCGTAGAATCGCGGTGAGGCCCGCGCCGCGACCGCGTCAGACAGAGAAGGCTCAGGGAAGCGC